>JANOEG010000201.1:0-19777 GCA_031413095.1 Burkholderiales bacterium
GTTTGGGTTGGGCACGGGACGACTCCTGTTGGTGAAGTGTTTCGACAAAGCTCGCCATGCGATCGCTGCGCGCCTGCCACAGCGCATGCTGCTCGGCGATCCAGCGTTCGGCCTGCGTCAGCGCCAACGGTCGCAGCTCGCAGGTGCGTGTGCGCCCGACCTTGGTCGAGCGGATCAGGCCGCTGCGCTCGAGTACGGCCAGATGCTTCATGAACGACGGCAGCGCCATCGCGAACGGAGCGGCCAGCACCGAGACCGACTCCGGCCCGCGGCCGAGCAGATGGACGATGGAGCGCCGCGTCGGATCGGCCAACGCGTAGAACACGTCGGTGAGGACTGCGCTTTGGTTAGCCATTTGGCTTAGTATAGAGTTCCAGCCTGACTTGGCAAACCCCAGCTCATACCGTGCCGATCAACGCCCTCAACGCCGGCAGGGTGTCGGCCTCGTGCAGAGGCTTGTCGTCGCGGATGCGCAGCATGCGCGGGAAGCGCACCGCGATGCCGCTCTTGTGGCGCGGGCTCTGCTGGATGCCTTCGAAGCCGAGTTCGAAGACGAGGGTCGGCTTGACGCTGCGCACCGGGCCGAACTTTTCGAGCGTCGTCGCGCGGATGGCGCGATCGACGCGCTTGAATTCCTCGTCGGTCAGGCCCGAGTAGGCCTTGGCAAACGGCACGAGCTGCAGCGCGCCGTCCAGCGCAGGCTCGCGGCGCGCGATCGCGTCGATCACGGCCTGCGCTTCCGCGGCGCTCGAAGGGGCGCGGCTCCACACGGCGAAGGTGTAGTCGGTGTAGACGCTGGCGCGGCGGCCGTGGCCGGCCTGCGCGTAGATCAGCACCGCGTCGGCAGTCATCGGCTCGATCTTCCATTTCCACCAGGTGCCGTCGGCCTTGGTGCGGCCGCTGCCATACGCCGAATTGCGGTGCTTGAGCATGAAGCCTTCCACGCCACGCTCACGCGATTGCGCACGCAGTGCGGCGTACGCGGCCCAGTCGCTCGCATGCACAAGCGGCGACAACGCAATGCCACTGCCGTTCAAGCGCATTTCGAGCCGCGTGCGGCGTTCGTGCTGCGGCAGCGCGCGAATGTCCGTCGCCGCATCTTCGAGCAGGTCATAGGCGACGAAGCGCACCGGCGCATCGGCCAACAGCTTCTTGCCGAGCACCTTGCGGTTCAGCCGCTTCTGCAAGAGCGCGAACGGCGCCGGTTGCGCAGCGCCCTCAGGCCAAACCAGCAACTCGCCGTCGAGCACGGTGCCGTCCGGCAGCGCGGCCAGCGGCGCCAGCGCATCAGGAAAGCCTTCGCTGATCAACTCCTCGCCGCGCGACCACAGCCAGACGCGGCCCGCACGCTTGACCGCCTGGGCACGGATGCCGTCGTACTTCCATTCGACGAGCCAATCGCTGCACGGGCCGAGCGCTTCGGGTGCTGTTTCTGGCGGCGCTTCGAGCGCATGGGCGAGAAAGAACGGATAGGGCTGACCGCTGTCGGCCGCGGTTTGCTGCGTTGCCGGCGCCAGCAGGGCGCCGTAGCGCTCGGCCGTCGGCGCGCTGCGTGCATCGGTGTAGCCCATCATGCGTTGCGCCACCAACTTGGCATCGAGCCCCGCCCGCTGCGCCAACGCGCGCTGCACCAGCAACTTGCTGACGCCGACGCGAAAGCCGCCGCCGATGAGCTTGGTCAGTAGGAAGCGCTGCGGTGTGTCGAGTGCGCTCCACCACTGACGCAATGCGGCCGCCTGCGCTTCGGGTGGCTGGCCGCGCAGCGGCGCGAGGCGCTCCTGCACCCAGACCGCGAGGCCGGTCTCGTCGCTCGCATCGCCCACAGGCAGCACGAGTGCAATGGTCTCCGCCAAATCGCCCACGGCCTGGTAGCAGGCATCGAACAACCAGTCATCGATACCGGCCACCTCGCAAGCCGTGCGCCGCAGCACCGCCGTCGGCACGGTCTGGCGCGGCTTGCCGCCGGCAAGGAAGTACGCGGCCCAGGCGGCATCGGCGATGGGTGCGTCGGCAAAGTAGCGCTGCATCGCCTCGACCTTGTGGCTCGTGGCGGTGCTCGCATCGAGCGCGGCGAACAGCGCAGCGAAGGCCCTCATGCCTGGACTTCGTGGACGGCTTCGGCCGCATCGTCGCCATACGCCGTTTGAAAACTCTGCGCGTTCAAGCCCTTCTCGGTGAGCCAGCGCACCATGACGGCTTCGTAGCCATGCGTGACGATCACACGCTCCGCGCCCGTCGCCGTGATGGCCGATTGCAGGCCGGGCCAATCGGCGTGGTCGCTGAACACGAAACCGCGATCGACGCCCTGCCGGCGGCGTGCGCCGCGCAACTGCATCCATCCGCTGGCGAAGGCGTCACTCGCATCGCCGAGGCGCTTGGCCCACGCGCTGCCCTGCACGGCCGGCGGCGCGATCGCCAGCGCGCGCTTGAGTGCATCGCGCGGCACATCGTCGATGCGCTGCGTCATCGGTAGCGCGACGCCGGCTTCGCGATATGCCGCATTCAGCGTCTCGACGGCACCATGGGCGACGATCGGACCGATGCTCGCGTCCAGCCCGGCCAGCAAGCGCTGCGCCTTGCCGAAGCTGTAGCCGAGCAGCAGGCTGGCTCGCCCCGCGTCGGCATTGGCCTGCCACCAGGCATTGATCTCGGCCAGCACCTGCGCTTGAGCGCGCCAGCGGTAGATCGGCAGGCCGAAGGTGCTCTCGGTGATGAAGCAATCGCAGCGCACCGGCTCGAACGGCGCGCAGGTGGTGTTGACGTCGCCGTCGACGCCGCTGACGAAGTAATCGCCCGAGGCCACCCAGACACGCCCCGCGTGCTCGACACGCACCTGCGCCGAGCCGAGCACATGGCCGGCGGGGTGCAGGCTGATCCGCACGCCGTTGATCTCGACGCCTTCGCCGTACGCCAGCCCCTGGAGCGCAATGCCCGCACCGAGCCGCGCGCGCAACACGCCTTCGCTGACCGCCGTGGCCAGGTACGCGCCATGACCGACACGGGCGTGGTCGGCATGGGCGTGCGTGAGCACGGCACGCGCCACCGGCCGCCACGGGTCGATGTGAAAATCGCCCGCGGGGCAGTACAAGCCCTCGGGGCGCAACACGATCAGGTCTTGACCGGCGGACATCGGCTCCAGTGTGTCGCATCATTGCGGCTTCGTTTTTTCAACCGACAAGGAACCCCAGGATGTCCAGCACCACCACCGCCAGCGGCCTGCAGTACGAAGACGTGACCGTCGGCAACGGCGCTGCCGCAAAAGCCGGCACCGAAGTCACCGTGCATTACACCGGCTGGCTCTACGACCCGGCGGCTGCCAACAACCGCGGCAAGAAGTTCGATTCGAGCAAGGACCGCAACGACCCCTTCAAGTTCGACCTCGGCGCCGGCATGGTGATCGGCGGCTGGGACGAAGGCGTGCAAGGCATGCAGGTTGGCGGCAAGCGCGTGCTGACGATCCCGCCGCAGCTCGGCTACGGCGCACGCGGCGCCGGTGGCGTGATCCCGCCGAACGCGACGCTGGTGTTCGAGGTGGATCTGCTGGCGGTGTGAGCAGACAGGCCATCAGAACACGATGACCAACCCCTACGCACCGCCCGGCGCTCCCGTCACCGACATGAACCGGCCGCCGGCCGGCTGGGGCAAGGTGCTGGCGATGATCGCCGCCGGCTGGCTGCTGGCGAACTTCCTGGCGTGGCTGGTGGCACCTGTGCTGGCGGGTGCCACCGCAAGCGCCTTGGGCGAAGACATGAGCGACACCGGCAGCCTGTTCCTGGCGCTCGACCTGCTGCTGTCGATCGCAGCGATCTTCGCCGGCTGCCGCGTGGCGGCCTGGGGCTCACACGGCCGCATCGTCACCGCGGCGCTGGGTGTGGCAGTGTTGAGCACCGTGTTCTACCTCTACCAGATCGGCGGCTTTGCAGGCCTGGTGAGCGCCGGGTTTCCGCTCTGGTACCAGCTCTTTCCGGTCAACCTGGTGGCGCTGCTGCTCGCGCTGTGGTCGTCCGGTCTTTCAAAAGGCTAGCGATGGCGAGCGCTGCATTTCCCACCGAAGGTGGCTGCGACTGCCGCGCCGTACGCTTTCGCCTGCAGGCGGCGCCGCTCATCGTCCACTGCTGCCATTGCCGCTGGTGCCAGCGCGAGAGCGGCGCGGCGTTTGCGTTGAACGCCATGATCGAGGCCGCCCGTGTGACTAACCTCGGAGTCGATCCCGAGCTCGTCGATACACCGTCGAACAGCGGCGCCGGCCAAAAGATTGCGCGCTGCCCGGCCTGCCGCGTCGCGGTGTGGAGCCACTACGCCGGCGCCGGCCCCGTAGTGAAGTTCGTGCGTGTCGGCACGCTCGACAACCCGGACCTGCTGCCGCCCGACGTGCACATCTTCACCGCGTCGAAGCAGCCCTGGGTGGTGCTGCCGCCGGGCACACCCGCATTCGCGGAATACTACGAGCGGGAAACCGTGTGGCCCCGCGAGAGCCTGGCGCGCCGGCAAGCTATCCTGCCGTTGATCGAGGCCCATCAGGTCTCGCGGAAGAGCTGACGACCTCACCTTCTCAACCTCCATGGAGAAACCGCTCATGCACAAAGCATTCATTGCAGCAACTCTCGGCGCCATGATGGCGCTCGGCTCAGTCACGGCACTCGCCGCCAGCCACGTCGCGGGCGAAAAGAGCAGCACCTGGGAAGACGTCAAGTCCTGGACCCACGAGAAGAAGAACGACGCCGTGGCAGCCGGCAAGAAGATGATCGCCGCGACCGACAAGAAGATCGAAGAAGCGCAGGCCCAGGCCAAGAAGGCCGGCACCGACACCAGCGAGGCCCACAAGCAGAACATGAAGGACTTGCAGGCCAAGAAGGCCGCAGCCGCCGCCCAGCTCGAGAAGATGGAGAAGGCCGGTGCGACCGCGTGGACCGGCACGCGCGATGCGTTCGCCGCGGCCTACAAGGATCTCACCGAGTCGAGCGACAAGGCCGCAGGCGCGAAGAAGTAGTCGGCGTCAACGCCGGCCAGCGAACCGCCCGGCTCCCGGCTGCAATCCAGCGACGTCGATTCAGAATGCCAGGCCCGGGGCCGAACCGGGCCGCAATGGGCCGTCACAGCGGCACCAGCCGCCATTCGTAGAAACCTTCAAGTGGCCCCAGCTTCGAGAGGGGCTTTGGCTTCGAGCGTGAACTCGGCCACCGTGCCGACACCCGGCGTGCTGCGCAGCCGGATCTCGCCACCATGCAGTTCGACGATGCGGCGTACCAGGCTCAGGCCGACGCCGGTGCCGGCGAACTGGTCGACGGCGTGCATGCGCTGGAACGGCTGGAACAGCAGCCCGGCGCGACCCATGTCGAAGCCGACGCCGTTGTCGGTGACGCGATACCAGGTCATGCCGCGCTCGTCGCGCCAACTGTCCACGAGCACCTTCGGCGCCGCGCTGCGGGCGCTGTACTTCCAGGCGTTGTCGAGCAGGTTCTGCCAGACCTGGGCGGCGAGATCGGGATCGGCCTCGGCCATTGGCAGCGCATCGATGCGCCACTCGACGCGGCGCGCCGGATCGCCGGCCGCCAACAGGGCCCAGGTCTCGGCGGCGTGGCGCTGCATGTCCACAGTTTGCCGGCGCACCGCCTGGCGGCCGACCTGGGCCAGACGCGACAGGGCGTCGAGCATCGTGCTCATGCGCACCGCGGCGCGGTCGATGTGCTCGCTGTAGCCGATCGCCTCCTGCACGTGACCGGCGCGCAGACGGTCGCGCAGCAGGCCGGCCAGACCCTGCACCGCACGCAGCGGCGCCTTCAAGTCGTGCGACACGGCGAGCGTGAACTGCTGCAGGTCCTCACGCGTCGCCGCCAACTTCTGGGCCAGGGACTCGTACTCGCGGCGCAGCGCAGCGTCGCGTTGCAGTTGCGGCGTGATGTCCTGAACGACGCAGAACAGCTGCGCGGCTTCGCCAACCTGCATGCGGTCGGCGGTGACCAG
This sequence comes from Burkholderiales bacterium, assembly GCA_031413095.1. Classification (GTDB taxonomy): domain Bacteria; phylum Pseudomonadota; class Gammaproteobacteria; order Burkholderiales; family Burkholderiaceae_C; genus CADEEN01. The sequence continues at coordinate 5,965 of JANOEG010000201.1, forward strand.
GCAATCACGCACCTGGCCGTCGGCGCGGGTCAGACGCAAGGGCATCGCGCTGAGCGCGCCGGTGGCGTCGAGCGAGCGCGCCAGGTCTTCGAGCACGGCTGCGTCGAGGTGCTTCTGCTGCGCGCGCAGCGGCTGCCCTATCAGCACCGTGGCTTCGATGCCGAGCAGGCCACACAGCGCGTCATTGGCGTCGCGCACAAAGCCGCTGCCCTGCTCGACGATCAACATCGGCGCGGCGTTGTGCGTGAATGCCTTGCCGAGATGCTCTTCGGCGCGCTGCAGCGACGCTTCAGCGACGCGCCGGCGCTGCTGCTCCTGCGCGACGCGACGCCCCCGCTGACGCAAGGCGACACCCAACAGCAGCAACCCAGTGGCGGAAGCAGCGCCCACACCCCAGATCCATTCCCGCTGCCGCTCCGTGCGGCGCTCGAGCTGGCCGCGCTCGGCAAGCTCACGATGGCTGCCGAGCCACCGCGTGCGCAAGACTTCGAGATGGCCGTTGCGTTCGAGCTCGTCGAGTGCTGTTTGCAGCCGGGCCTTCAACGCTTCGTTGCCCGGCGCCACTGCAAAGCCATAGGACTGCAGGCGCAGCGCCACCGCGCTGGCGGTGACCACCGTGTCGCCGAGCGCGGCCAACGCCGGGTCGGCATAAGCGCGCGGCAACAGCGCCACGTCGGCATCGCCCACGGCCAGTGCGGCCAGCGCCGCCGCCGCATCGGCATGGCCTTGCAGCGGGCGGCGCAAACCGCCGAGCCACTTGGCGGCCGTGTCGCGCATCGCCTCGCCGTCGAGCACGGCCACGCGCTGGTCAGCCAGGTCACCCAGGCCCTGTGGCGCAGCACGCTCGCGCCGGTGATACAGCGCCAGCGCCGGCGTGGCGTGTGCGGGCGCGAACAAGGCCCAGCGCCGACGCTCGTCGGTATCGACCATGGCGATGAGATCGAGCGCGCCGTCTCGAAACGCGGCTTCGGTGCGCGCCCAAGGTTGCAGGCGCACATTGAACGACACACCGAGCAGCGGCGCCAGCGCCTCAAGAAGATCGATCTGGAAGCCGCGCGGCACTCCTTGCACATCGAGAGACTCGAAGGGCGCAAACGCGTCGTCGCCGCCATAGCGGAGTCTTGCGTCGGTGGAGCCGGTGCCGGTCACGCTACGGTGTACTGCCGGGCCGGCAGCTCATTGTTCTTGTCGGAGCAATGTTAGCCGCGAACCGGCGCCGAGAACGTTGCGCGCAGGTTGTCCAGCATCGCACCGACCGTGACGTCCAGGTCGTAGCGCGGCCGCCAGCCCCAGTCGCGCTGTGCGGCGCGGTCGTCGATCGAGCGCGGCCAGCTGGCGGCGATGGCCTGACGGAAATCAGGCCTGCAGTCCATCGTGAACGACGGCACGCGCTGTCGAATGGCCGCTGCGATCTGCAGCGGCGTGAAGCTGATGCCGGCCAGGTTGTAGGAGGTGCGTTCGATCACACGCTCGGCCGGTGCTTGCATCAGCTCCAAAGTCGCGCGGATCGCGTCGTCCATGTACATCATCGGCAGCGCCTGGTCTTCTTGCAGGAAGCACGTGTAGCGGCCGTCCTTCAACGCCGCGTGAAAGATCTCGACGGCGTAGTCGGTGGTGCCGCCGCCGGGTGGCGTTTTCCAGCTGATGAGGCCGGGGTAGCGCAGGCTGCGCACGTCGACGCCGTGGTGTTGGTGATACCAGGCGCACCAGCCTTCGCCGGCGAGCTTGCTGATGCCGTAGACCGTGCTCGGGTCCATCACGGTCTTTTGCGGCGTGTGGTCTTGCGGCGTGCTCGGCCCGAAGGCGGCGATCGAACTCGGCCAGAAAATGCGTTCGAGCTTGTGCGAGCGCGCCACTTCGAGCACGTTCAGCAGTCCCTTCATGTTCAGGTCCCAGGCCCACATCGGGTGCTTCTCGCCGCGCGCCGAGAGCGCCGCGGCAAGGTGATAGACCTGGGTGATGCCGTGGCGCTCGACGATCTGCGTCAGGCCGCCGATGTCGGTGCAGTCGAGTGCTTCGTGGGCCAGGCCTGGGACTCTGCCCTCCGGCGCGAGGTCGCTGGTGACGACGGCGCCGCCCCCATGTTGCTCGGCGAGTGCGGTCGCGAGTTCGGTGCCGATCTGGCCATTGGCGCCGATGATGAGGATCTTCACTTGATCAGACCCAGCTCACGTCCCGCCTGAGCGAAGGCTTTCACTGCCTCCTCAAGATGGTGCCGCTCGTGCACCGCACTCATCTGCACGCGGATGCGCGCCTGGCCCTTGGGCACCACCGGGAAGAAGAAGCCGACGACATAGATGCCGAGTTCGAGCAGGCGCGCCGCGAGCTGCTGCGCCTTGACCGCGTCGTAAACCATGATCGGCACGATCGGATGCTCACCGGGCCTGACGTCGAAGCCGGCTTCGGTGATCGAGCGGCGAAAGTATTTCGTGTTGTCTTCCAGCTTGTCGCGCAGGGCCGTGCTGGCTTCGAGCAGGTCGAGCACCGCGATCGACGCGCCGGCAATCGCCGGCATCAGCGTGTTCGAGAACAGGTACGGCCGCGAGCGCTGGCGCAGCAGCTCCACCACTTCCTTGCGCGCCGCGGTGAAGCCGCCAGACGCGCCGCCCAGGGCCTTGCCGAAAGTGCCGGTGACGATGTCGATCTTGCCGAACACACCGCGGTGCTCGTGCGTGCCGCGCCCGGTCTGGCCCATGAAGCCGCTGGCATGGCACTCGTCGATGGCCAGCAGCGCGTCGTAGCGGTCGCACAGCACGCGCATCACATCCAGCTGCGCGATCGTGCCGTCCATCGAGAACACGCCGTCGGTGAAGACCATCGTGAAGCGTGCGCTTTTGGCCTTGGCTTCCTGAAGGCAGCGCTCGAGGTCGGCCATGTTGTTGTGCTCATAGCGCCAGCGCTGGGCCTTGCACAGGCGGATGCCGTCGATGATCGACGCGTGGTTGAGCGCGTCGCTGATGATCGCGTCCTGCTCACCGAGCAGCGGCTCGAACAGGCCGCCGTTGGCATCGAACGCCGCGGCGTAAAGGATGGCGTCTTCACAGCCGACGAAGCGCGCGATGCGCTGCTCCAAAGTCTTGTGCAGGTCCTGCGTGCCGCAGATGAAGCGCACGCTGCTCATGCCGTAGCCATGCGTGCGCAGCGCCTCATGTGCAGCTTCGATGACCTTGGGGTGCGACGACAGGCCAAGGTAGTTGTTGGCGCAGAGGTTGATGACGTCTCTGCCATCGCCTGTGCGCACCGTCGCTCCCTGCGGGGTCGTGATCACGCGCTCGCTCTTGTACAGGCCGGCGGTACGCAATCCGTCGAGTTCGGATTGCAGATGGGCGAAAAAGGCTGTGCTCATGGCAGTACACTCGGTTCGTTGATTTCCAGTATATCGAACAAACTTCCAATGGCTACGCGAAAGATCGCTACCCCACCTCCGCAACCGCCGCGCGTCGGTGCCGCATTGGCCGCATTGCGCGAGCAGCGCAGCCTGTCACTCGACGAAGTGTCGCGCCAGGCGGGCGTCTCCAAGTCGATGTTGTCGCAGATCGAGCGTGGCCAGGCCAACCCGACGGTGGCGGTGGTGTGGCGCCTGGCCACGGCTTTCGGCGTGCCGCTGGGCGACCTTCTGGGCGAGGCCAAGCCGATCGAACCGCTGCTGGCCACCGTGCCGGCGCACGCCACACCGATACTGGCCAGCCCGGACGGCAAATGCGAGCTGCGCATCCTGGGGCCGATCGATCTAGCCGGGCGCTTCGAGTGGTACCAGCTCAGCGTGCAGCCCGGCGGTGCGCTCGACTCGCGCGCGCACGAACCCGGTTCGCGCGAGCACCTGACGGTGCACAGCGGCACGCTCGAAGTGCATGCCGGCGCCGAGAGCGCGCGCCTGCGCACCGGCGAGACCGCGCGCTATGCGGTCGATGTGCCACACCGCATTCATAACCCCGGCAAATCCGCGGCGCAGGCCCTGCTCGTCGTCATCCACGCCGCGTGATGACCGTGGCTGGAAGGTGAATATTCCCCCTTTAGGGTGAATGACAACGCGCCCCTCGCAGTGCGACGATGCACGCGCGATGAAGCTCGACGACACACCTGCCCGCGCGCTCTCGGCCGACCCGGCCGAGCGCCTGGTCGATGCGATCGATCTGCCGATCGGCAGGTGGGGACGATCGGGCTTGTCAGGCGACGACGCGACGCTGCTGTTCTGCAACGGTCCCTACGTCCGTTGGGCCGGCCGGCCGAGCGACGAGCTTGTGGGCTGCACACTTTCAGAGCTGTATGGCGCGGACGCGTGGGCTGCTGCGCGTGACGCGTTTGCCGCCGCCTTCAACGGCCGCACCGTCAGCTACGAACGCCACCTCACCCACCAGGGTGCGGCTTCGCGCTGGGCGCGCGTGCAAGTCTTCCCCGACCGCAATTCGCAAGGCGAGGTCGAAGCGGTCTACACGATCGCCTTCGACATCCACCAGGACGTGATCGAGCGCGAGCAACTGCAGGAAGCGCGGCAGCGTCTGAACCGATTCACCGAACACATCCCCTACCCGCTGACCTATGTCGATCGCGACTACAAGTTGCGCTTCGTCAACCTGGCCTACCAGCAAGCTGTGGGCATGCCGGCTTCGGCGCTGATCGGCCGGCCGATCGGCGAGGCACGAGGTGCGGCGCGCTGGGCCGAACACCAGCCCTACTTCGACCGCGCGCTGGCTGGCGAATCGGTGCAGTACACGCGCCTCGTGCCGGACCTGCCGCAAGGTTCGCGCTGGATGCGCACCAGCTACGTGGCCGACCTGGCGGACGGCGGCAGTGCGGTGCAAGGCGTCTACACGGTCACCATCGACGTGCATGAGCTGACCGAAGCGCAGCAGCGCCTGGCCCGCACCGCACAACGCGACGCCCTCACCGACGCACTCTCCCGCCGCACGATGATGGAGCGGCTCGACACCGCGGCTGCAAACTGCGCCGCGCAGCCTGTGGCGCTGTTTTTCATCGACCTCGACGGCTTCAAGGCCCTCAACGACGCGCACGGCCATGCCGCCGGTGACGTGCTGCTGGTCTCGCTGGCGCAGGCACTGCAGCAAGCGGTGCGGATTGAAGACGCGGTAGGCCGCTTCGGCGGTGACGAGTTCCTCGTGCTGGCGTCCGTGCGCGACGCCGCCGGCGCCGCTGCGCTGGCCACGCACCTGCTGGGCGCCGTACGGGCGTGCGCGGCGCAATGCAGCGGCGCCGCGGGCGTGTCAGCCAGCATTGGCTACGCGCTGGCACCGCAAGATGCCACGCAGGCGCTGCGCTTGCTTCAACTGGCGGACACGGCGATGTACGAGGCCAAGCGCGCGGGCAAGGACCGCGTGATGCACTGCAAGGGCTGAGCGCAGCGGCCGATCAGATCAGATCGGCGACGGTCAATCGTTCCAGCCCGGTGCGTTCGCGAAACGCCCGCGTCGCCGACGTTGATTCGAGCAGCAGCGCATTGACCAACGCGCGCGCCGGCGTCGTGGCCGGATCGACCAGCAGCACGAGGCGCTGGCCGCCCTCTTCGTCCAGGCGCGCCACCCAGTCCATCGTGGCCAGCGCATCGACCACCGGCTCGACTTGCAGCGGGTCTGTGCCCAGCACAGCGCCCAGCTCGTGCAGCGCCAGCCCGCGCGCGCTGCCACTCTTGGCGCGCGCCAACGCGCCGATCACCGACAGCGCGAGTGCAAAACGGTGCCCCGGCGCGGTGGGCATGCGCGCGATGCGCATCGACAGGCTCGGCGCATAGGCCGCGATCACCGCGCCCCAGAGCACGATCAGCCAGCCGACGTAGATCCACAGCAGCAGGATCGGCACCGCGGCAAATGCGCCGTACACCGCCGAGATCGTCGGCATGCTGCCCACGTACCAAGCGAGCAAGCGCTTGGCCACCTCGATGCCGATGGCCACGAAGACGCCGCCGGCCAGCGCATGGCGCCAGCGCACGTGCGTGTGTGGCACGTAGTGGTACAGCGCCGCCATGCCCAGCGCCAACAAGGCAAACTCGATCAGATTGAGCAGCATCGCCACGCCACCGGGCAGTGTGCCGACGATGCCCTGGCTGGCCGTCAGCGCCCACGACGTGAGCGACAAGCTGATGCCGAGCAACAAGGGGCCGAGCGTCAGCGCACCCCAATAGACGAGCACGCGCTTGGCGATCGGCCGCGGCCGGCGGACGCGCCAGATGGCGTTGAGCGCGCGGTCGATCGTCAGCATCAACGCCAGCGCGGTGACGACGAGCAGACCCAGGCCGACACCCCCCAGACGCGCTGCCTTGGCCGCGAACTGCGTCAGCGCCGACAGCACCGGTTTGGCGATGCCATCGGGTACCAGCGCCTGCAAAAAGTACTTCTCCAGCGCCGTCTGGAAACTCGCGAACATCGGGAAGGCGCTGAACACGGCGAGCATCACCGTCACCAGCGGCACCAGGGCGATCAACGTCGTGAAGGTCAGGCTGCTCGCAGTCAGGCCGAGCCGGTCTTCGCGAAAACGCTCGCGCAGCGTGCGTGCGGTGTCGAGCCAGGGCCAGCGCTGCAGCGTTTCGACGAGCTCGTTGATGCGGCTGCGCCATTCGGAAAGTTCGAGGGGCATCGTCATCATCCTATGATGCCAGCGATGAACACGGCCTCCGTTTCCACCGCGCCCGACGCCGTGCTGCTGCGCACGCGTGCCGTGGCGCTGGCCAGCCTGATGGCGTTGATCGTGCTCGGTCTGGCTTGGGAGCTGTGGCTAGCCCCCACCGGCGGCCGCACCTGGGCGCTGAAGGTGCTGCCGCTGGCGTTTGCCGTGATGGGCATCCTGCAGTTCCGCATGCACACGCATCGATGGCTGAGCTTGGCGGTGTGGTTGTACGTGGCCGAAGGCCTGGTACGCGGCGTCACCGAGCGCGGCCTGTCGATGACGCTGGCGTGGCTGCAAGTGGCGCTGTGCCTGGTGCTGTTCGCGGCGTGCGCGGCGCATGTGCGCTGGCGGCTGCGCAAGCCATGAGCACCGCATTGCTCGATGTGCTTCGCCGCACCGTAGGCGAGGCCTATGTCGTCACGCAAGGCGATCTCTCAGCATGGGAACGTGATTGGCGCAAACGCTGGCGCGGCAAGGCCTTGGCCGTCGTGCGGCCGGGGACCACCGAAGAAGTCGCTGCCGTCGTGCGCGCCTGCGCGGCGCACGGCACGGCGCTCGTGCCGCAAGGCGGCAACACCGGCCTCGTCGGCGGCGGCGTGCCCGATGAGAGCGGCACGCAGGTGCTGCTGTCGCTGACGCGCCTGAACCGCATCCGCGAACTCGACCGGGCCAACCTGACGCTGACCGTCGAAGCCGGCTGCGTGCTGCAAACCGTGCAGCAAGCAGCCGGCGACGCGGGCCTGCTGTTCCCGCTGTCGCTCGCCGCCGAAGGCAGCTGCACGATCGGCGGCAACCTGGCCACCAACGCCGGCGGCACGCAGGTGCTGCGCTACGGCAATGCGCGCGCGCTCTGCCTCGGCCTCGAAGTGGTCACCGCGTCAGGTGATGTCTGGCACGGCCTGTCGGGCCTGCGCAAGGACAACACCGGCTACGACCTGCGCGACCTCTTCATCGGCAGCGAAGGCACGCTGGGCGTCATCACCGCGGCCACACTGGCGCTGCATGCCAAACCGGCCGCGACGATGACGGCAATGGCCTCGTGCACATCGCTCGCCGATTGCGTCGCGCTGCTCGGCCTGGCGCAACAGCAACTCGCCGCCGGTCTCACCGGCTTCGAAGCGATGAACGCCTTCTCGCTGTCGCTCGTCGCCAGGCACATGCCGCAACTGCGCCAACCGCTGCCCGCCGCGCCGTGGACCGTACTGCTCGAACTCTCCGACAACGAGAGCGAGGCCCACGCCCGCGAACGCTTCGAAGGTGTGCTCGGCCAGGCGCTCGAACGCGGCACGATCGGCGACGCGGCCATCGCCGAGAGCGTGGCGCAGTCGCACACGTTGTGGCACCTGCGCGAGTCGATCCCGCTGGCGCAGGCCGAAGAGGGCCTGAACATCAAACACGACATCGCGCTGCCGGTGTCGCGCATTCCGGCGTTCTGCGCCGAAGCCGAGGCCGCGCTGTCACGCGCCGCGCCCGGCATGCGCCTCGTCAACTTCGGCCACCTGGGTGACGGCAACCTGCACTTCAACGTGCAGGCGCCGGTCGGTGTCGATGCCGCCATGTTCCTGGCCAAGCGCGAGCACGAGATCAATCACATCGTCTATGACGCCGTCGCGGCGCACGGCGGCTCGATTTCGGCCGAGCATGGCGTCGGTGTCTTGAAGCGCGAGGAGTTGCTTCAATACAAGGACGCGACAGCGCTGGCGCTGATGCGTGCAGTCAAGCAGGCGCTCGACCCGCGCGAATTGATGAATCCCGGTCGCGTGCTGTAGAAAAGCAGCGGGCCGAAGGCAGACCTACTGCAGCGTGTCCTTGAACACCGCCGGCACCGGCAGTGGGTGCACGTCGATGCCCTCTTCTCTCAGCGCTTCGCGCTCGTCGGCGCTGGCTTGGCCGCGGATGGCGCGTTCTTCGGCTTCGCCGTAGTGGATGCGGCGCGCTTCGTCGGCGAAGCGCGCACCGACGTCTTCGGTGTTGGCCATCACCTGGCGCACGACCTGCAGCCATCGGGCCTGCATCGTCGCGCTCTCGTCCGCCGGCACGGGCGGGGTGGGCGCGGCAGGCTCCTGGGCACCCGAGAGATTCAGCCGCGGCGCGCTTGGCAGCCGCACGATGACCTTGTCGGCGCACAGCGGGCATTCGATCAAACCGCGGCCGTTCTGGTCCAGAAAATCGTCGTCGCCGGCAAACCAGCCTTCGAAGCGGTGGCCGCTCTGGCATCGCAAATCGATGACTTTCATGATTCGCAACGAAGGTCGATGACTTTCATGCCACGGATCGTACCGAAGTGGCGATCAGGGCGCCGGTTGCCAAGCCAGCGGCCACAAGCCGGCGCGGTACTTTTGCAACCACAGCAGGCCGATCAGCGACTTTGCATCGGTGATGCCGCCGTTGGCGCACAGCGCGTCGATCTCGGCTTCGCTGTGGGTGACGATTTCAAGGAATTCTTCGTCCTCGAGCTTGGCGGCACCGCGCGTCAGGCCGCGCGCGAACCAGATCTCGATGCCTTCGTCGGAGTAGGCCATCGCGTTGTGCAGGATGCCGGCGCGTGCCCACTCGCGGGCGCGGTAGCCTGTCTCTTCTTCGAGCTCTCGCACGCCGCAGACGAAGGGGGCTTCACCGGCGTCGATCTTGCCGGCGGGAAATTCGAGCATCACGCGGCGCATCGGGTAGCGGAACTGGCGCTCCATCACCAGGCGGCCGTCATCAAGGATCGGCACCACCATCACCGCGCCCGGGTGGACGATGTACTCGCGTGTGGTCTGTGCCCCATTGGGCAGCGCCACCGTGTCGAGGCGCACGTCGAGGAAACGGCCTTGCCAGACTTGTTCGCTGCTGACGGTGACTTCGCGCAAATGTGCGTCCGGATGCGCGTCGTCGTCCATCATGTCGCCAAGGTCCGCAGGATGGCGATGCTGCACAGCGTCATCAAGCCACCAGGCAGGATGCCGAGCAGCAGCACGGCGGCGCCATTGGCCGCCAACAGAGCGTTGACACCCCCACGCTCTTGCGACGGCGCGGCAGCATCGGCGGTCGGTTCGTCGAAATACATGACCTTGACGATGCGCAGGTAGTAGAACGCGCCCACCAACGAGACCAGCACCGCGAACACCGCGAGCCACAGGTGATGCGGCTGGTTGGTGGTGATCAGCGCCTGCAGCACCGCCAGCTTGGCGTAGAAGCCCGCCGTGGGCGGAATGCCGGCCAGAGAGAACATGAACACCGCCATCACGCCGGCCATCCAGGGGCTGCGCTGGTTAAGGCCCGACAAGTCCGAAATCTCGTCGCACTCGAAGCCTTGGCGCGCCAGCAGCATGATCAGGCCGAAGGTGCCGAGCGTGGTGAGCACATAGACCACCATGTAGAACAACGCGGAGCTGTAGGCGTTGCCGGCCGAGAGCGTGTTGCCGCTGACGACGCCAGCGGTAAGCGCCAGCAGCATGAAACCGATCTGCGCGATCGCCGAATAGGCCAACATGCGTTTGAGATTGGTCTGCGCGATGGCGGCGAGGTTGCCGATCAGCAGCGACATGATGGCCAGCACCGAGAGCATCTGCTGCCAGTCGGTGGCGAGACCCAGCATGCCCTCGACCAACAGGCGCATCGTCATGCCGAACGCGGCGAGTTTCGGCGCACCGGCAATGAGCAGCGTGACCGCAGTAGGCGCTCCGTGATAGACGTCGGGCACCCACATGTGGAACGGCGCAGCGCCGAACTTGAACGCGAGGCCGGCAACAACGAAGACCAAGCCGAAGACCAGAACGCTCTGGTTGGCTTGGCCCCTGCCGATGACTTCGAAGACCCGCTGGATGTCGAGGCTGCCGGTGGCGCCGTACATCATCGACAGGCCGTAGAGCAAGAAGCCGGACGCCAGCGCGCCGAGCACGAAGTACTTCATCGCCGCTTCGGTCGAAGTGCCATGGTCACGTCGCAACGCCACCAGCGCGTAAAGCGACAGGCTCATCAACTCGAGGCCGAGGTAGATGACGAGGAAGTTGTTGGCCGAGACCATCACGCACACGCCGAGCAGCGAGAACATCGACAGCGTGAAGAACTCGCCCTTCAACATTTCACGGGCGCCGATGTAGGTGCGCGCGTAGCCGATGGTGATCATCACCGCCACAGTGGCGAAGAGCGCGAGCAGGTGGCCGAGCGGGTCGGAGACGAACATGCCCTGCATCGCGTAAACCGACTCGGCTCCGTCAAGCCGCACGAGGTGCAGCAGCGCGACGGCGGCCAGCGATGCTTGCGTCAGCCAGAAGGTCGTGCCGCGCTGCTCATCGTCGACAAACAGGTCGACAAGTGCGATCACGCAGGCCATCGTCAACAAGACGATCTCGGGGGTGACGGCGGCCCAGTTCATGTTCATAGTTTGGATTGGCCGACGTGTGTGATCAATTGCGTGACGCTCTTGTGCATCACGTCGGTGAACGGCTTCGGGTACACACCCATCCACAGCACCGCAGCGGCCAGCAGCGCCAGCATCGTGAACTCTCGGCTGTTGATGTCGGTCAGCGCTTTCACGTCGGCATTGGCGACATCACCGAAGTACACGCGCTTGACCATCCACAGCGTGTACGCGGCGCCGAAGACGAGCGTGGTCGCAGCCAGCAGGCCGAGCCAGAAGTTGAACTTGACGGTGCCGAGGATCACCATCCACTCGCCGACGAAGCCGCTCGTGCCCGGCAAGCCGCAGTTGGCCATCGCGAAGAAGACGGCGAAAGCAGTGAAGGTCGGCATCGTGTTGACGACGCCGCCGTACGACGCGATCTCACGGCTGTGCACACGGTCGTAGAGGACGCCGATGCACAGGAACATCGCGCCCGAGATGAAGCCGTGGCTGATCATCTGCACGATGCCGCCGGAAATGCCGAGTTCGCTGAAGATGAAGAAGCCGAGCGTGACGAAGCCCATGTGTGCGATCGACGAGTACGCGACGAGCTTCTTCATGTCCTGCTGCACGAGCGCAACGAGGCCGATGTAGAGCACGGCGATCAGCGACAGCGCGATGATCAGCCAGTCCCAATGGCGCGACGCATCCGGCGCGATCGGCAACGAGAAGCGCAGGAAGCCGTAGGCGCCGAGCTTCAGCATGATCGCGGCCAGCACCACCGAGCCGCCGGTGGGCGCTTCGACGTGCGCGTCCGGCAGCCACGTGTGCACCGGCCACATCGGCACCTTGACCGAGAAGGCGGCGAAGAAGGCGAAGAACAAGAGGCTCTGCGCCGACAGCGGCAGCGGCAGCTTGTGCCAATCGAGGATCTCGAAGCTGCCGCCGGACTTGTAGTACAGGTAGATCAGCGCGACCAACATCAGCAGCGAGCCGAGCAGCGTATAGAGGAAGAACTTGAACGCCGCGTACACACGTCGCGGGCCACCCCACATGCCGATGATGAGGTACATCGGGATCAGCGTGGCTTCGAAGAAGACGTAGAACAGCAGGCCGTCGAGCGCGCTGTACACGCCGACCATCAGCCCCGACAGGATCAGGAACGCGCCCATGTACTGGTGCACACGCTCAGTGATGACTTCCCACGCCGAGATGATGACGATGATCGTGATGAACGCTGTCAGCAGCACGAACCAGACCGAGATGCCGTCGACACCCAAGTGGTAGTTGACCTTGAAGCGCTCGATCCACGGCAGGCTCTCTTCGAACTGCATCGCCGCGCTGGCCACGTCGAAGCGGCTCACCAGCGGCAGCGTGACGAGGAAGCTCGCGATGGCAGCGATCAGCGCCATCCAGCGCACGGCATGGGCGTTCTCGTCGCGGCCGGTCGCGAGCAGCACGGCGCCCGCCAGGATCGGCAGCCAGATCGCAACGCTCAGCAGTCCCATTCAGTGAATTCCTCTTGTTGTTCTTGATCTACTGCACTAGAGGCCGAACAGCGTTCTTACCTGCGGCCACAACTGCCAGGTCATCAGCGCGAAGATGCCAAGCAGCATGACCAGCGCGTAGAAATACAGGTGGCCGGTCTGGAACAGGCGCGTCACTTGAGCAATGGCGCCGACCACACGCGCCGAGCCGTTGACCAGCGTGCCGTCGATCAGCGCCACGTCGCCACCCTTCCACAGGCCGGTGCCGAGCAGGCGCGCGCCGGCCGACAGCACATGCTCGTTGAACCAGTCCATGTAGTACTTGTTGTCGAGCAGCTTGTAGACCCACTCGAAGCGGGCCTTGATGGCGGCCGGGATCGACGGTTGCTTCAGGTAGAAGAACCAGGCGGTGACGACGCCGGCCAGCGCCAGCCAGAACGGCAGCGTCATCAGGCCGTGCGTGGCCATCGCCAGCGCGCCGTGGAAGTGCTTGCCGATCTCCGCCATCGCAGGGTGCGCGGCAGCGTTGACGATGATCGAGTCCTTGAAGAAGTCGCCGTGCAGCATCGGGCCGATGGTCCAGTAGCCGATGAAGACCGAGGGCAGCGCGAGCAGGATCAGCGGCGCGGTGATGACCCAGGGCGACTCATGCGGGTCGTGATGTTCCCCGTGATCGTCGTGGTGGTCGTGCTCGCCAGGGAATGGTTTGTGGTGGAAGCGCTCCTTGCCGTGGAAGACCAGGAAGTACATGCGGAACGAGTAGAACGCCGTCACGAACACGCCGGCCACGACCGCGAAGTTGGCAAAACCCGAGCCGTAGAGCGTGCTCGCGTGCACCGCCTCGATGATCGAGTCTTTGCTGTAGAAGCCGGAGAACAGCGGCGTGCCGATCAGCGCCAGCGAGCCGACCAGCGAGGTGATCCAGGTGATCGGCATGTACTTGCGCAGGCCGCCCATGTTGCGGATGTCCTGGTCGTGGTGCATGCCGATGATCACGCTGCCGGCAGCGAGGAACAGCAGCGCCTTGAAGAAGGCATGCGTCATCAGATGGAACACGCCGACCGAATAGGCCGAGACGCCGAGCGCCACCGTCATGTAGCCGAGCTGGGAGAGCGTGGAATAGGCGACGACGCGCTTGATGTCGTTCTGGATGATGCCCAGGAAGCCCATGAACAGCGCCGTGATCGAGCCGATGATGAGCACGAAGGACAACGCGGTGTCCGACAGCTCGAACAGCGGGCTCATGCGCGCGACCATGAAGATGCCGGCCGTGACCATCGTCGCGGCATGGATCAGCAAACCCAAACGTTTAAGCCACATTCGCCATTTCTGACTCTTTTTTTCAGGATTAATATTCTCAACTGACATGGTGTTAGATTTC
>JANOEG010000202.1:0-2856 GCA_031413095.1 Burkholderiales bacterium
CTGTTCGACGCCCACCTGCACTACAACGACGAAGCGCAAGGGCCGCATCCGCTGGCCGACGTGCTGGGGCGCATGCAGCGCAGCGGCGTCAAGGCCATCGTCGCCAACAGCCGGCCCAATGACGGCACCAAAGCGCTGGCATCCGCGCTCGATGCGACGCGCGCGGCTGGCGTCACCGTGGTGCCGTTCGTCCGTCTGTACCGCAATCGCGCCGACTACGGCGGCTGGTTCGGCGACGATTCGATTTACCAGATGGTTTTGCGCGAGCTGGACGCCGGCACACCCGCCGGACCTTTCCGCGGCCTCGGCGAGTTCCACCTCTACGACAGCGCCAACGCCGATGGTGCGGTGGCCGCCAGGCTGATGAAGCTGGCGCGCGAGCGCGGCTTGGCGGTGCTCGCGCATTGCGACGAGGTGGCGATCGAGAAGCTGATGGCGCACGCGCCCGGCGCCAAGCTCATCTGGGCCCACACCGGCATCGGCGGCACGCCGGTGGGGCGTGTGCGCGAGCTGATGCGCCAGCATCCGTCGCTGCGCGGCGAGCTCTCGTACCGGCCGGGCCTGGCTCAGAACGGCACGTTGGCTGCCGAGTGGCGCGACACCTTCATGGCCCTGCCCGAGCGCTTTTTGATCGGCTCGGACACCTGGATCAACCAGCGCTGGCAGTACTACGAGGCGCAGATGGACGAGTACCGGGCGTGGCTCGGCGGCTTGCCGGCGCCGATAGCGAGGCGCATTGGCTGGGCCAATGGTGCGGAGCTATTCAAGCTCGTGCAATGAAGGCCCCTCGCGCGCCAGCATGACAACGGCCCCTTGGGGCCGTTGCGTCGCAGGCTAACTTCGCCAAGCGAAGTTAAGGCGCGTAGCGCCGGCCGAAGACAAAAAAGCCGGCTCGAGAGCCGGCTTTCCATGATCGAGAACGCCCGCCTTACTTCAGGTGGCCGTTGATCAACTTGGTCATCTCGAACATCGATGCTTGCGCCTTCTTGAAGATTTCCTTCAGCTTGGCGTCGGCATTGATCATCCGGCGATTGACCGCGTCTTGCAGCTTGTTCTTCTTGATGTACTCCCAGACCTTCTTGGTCACCTCGGTGCGGGGCAGCGGCTTGTCGCCGATGATCGCAGCCAGAGCAGCCGAAGGCGTCATCGCCTTCATGAAGGCGGCGTTCGGAGCGCGCTTCTTCGCTGGGGCCTTGGGGGCCTTGGCCTTCTTGGCCGGTGCAGCCTTCTTCGCCGGGGCCTTCTTGGCCGGTGCGGCTTTCTTGGCCGGAGCCTTCTTCGCAGCGACCTTCTTCACCGGCGGCTTCTTGGCCGCAGCCTTTTTGGCCGGGGCCTTTTTGGCGGGAACTTTCTTCGCCGCTTTTTTCGCAGTTGCCATTTCGATTCACTCCATCAAAGTGTTGTTGATGTGCCGGGGTCCGGTGACAGCCACATGAGCTGTCTTACTCATCAACCACCGTGCGGCGCGAATGGTAATGCGTGTTCACAGCGATGCAAAGCGGTTTGCCCTCTGAAAAACCACTTTCTTCCCTCTGTGGCGCTGCTTTTGTCGCTCTATGGCGTCACTGTGCGCGCGCTCGCAGCACGCGCACAGCACTGCAAGAGCACTACGCAGTGCGCTCTCGCTCGATCTTCGGTGCTGTTTTCAAGCTCCAGATCATCGTGATGGCGAGGATGGAAACGACCACGCCGAGCGAGACCAGCACCGGAATCTTGATGACGTCGATGAGCAGCATCTTCGTGCCGATGAAGACCAGCACCACCGCCAGCCCATAGGAGAGCAGGTGGAATTTAGCCGCCACCGCGGCGAGCAGGAAGTACATCGCGCGCAGGCCGAGGATGGCAAAGATGTTGGACGTGAGGACGATGAACGGGTCGGTCGTGATGGCGAAGATGGCCGGGATGGAATCGACGGCGAAGATGATGTCGGTCAGGCCGACGAGCGCGATCACCAGCAGCAGCGGTGTCGCCACCTTCCTGCCGTTGTCCAGGGTGAAGAATTTTTCGCCGTCGAAGTTTTTCGATACCGGCAGTACGCGGCGCAGCAGCTTCAGCGCGGGATTGCTCTCCAGATCGGGCTCCTTGCCGGCGGCCCACCACATCTTGATGCCCGTCAGCAGCAGGAAGGCGCCGAAGACGTAGAGCACCCAATGGAACTCGGAGATGAGCCATGAGCCGAGCAGGATCATCACGGTGCGCAGCACGATGGCGCCGACGATGCCGATCATCAGCACCCGCTTCTGGAACTCCGGCGGCACCGCGAAGTAGGTGAAGATCATCAGGAAGACAAAGATGTTGTCCACCGCCAGGCTCTTCTCGATCAGGTAGCCGGTGAGGAACTCCATCGATTTCTCGTTGGCGACGGCGCTGCCATGGTCCTGGTGGACGGCCCACCAGAACAGCGCGTTGAAGGCCAGCGACAGCACGACCCAGACGATCGACCAGTTCAGCGCTTCCTTGACCGAGACGCTGTGCGCGCCCTGCTTCTTCAGCACAACGAAGTCGACGAACAGGGCGACGAGAACCGAGACGACAAAGAAAATCCAGAGCCAGGCCGGCGCAATCGTGTCCATGGGGACGCTCCTGAAAAAAGTGGGAGGAAGACGAAGCGCCGAAAGGTCTTGCAAGGGAGAGCCGGTTGGCTGTCCTGCGGGCCCGGGGAGAGCGGTGTGACCCGCGCTGCCGTACTGACGGGGTCCGCGGCGCCGCATTGCACAGCGCGAGCTACTCCCCTTTCGACGGGCGCGATTGTCGAAGGACCGCAAAGGCCTCACCCCATCTGCGGTCTTCGTGCGTACGATGCGTCATGAGAGTTGCTTTCCTCATCGGCGTCACGCTCGCCGCCGCGGCTTGTGC
>JANOEG010000203.1:0-2819 GCA_031413095.1 Burkholderiales bacterium
CTCGCTACTCGCGCGCTCACGGTGGCGCCCGTGGGAGATCGCGGCCTGGGTCGTGCTGTGGGCCCTGCCCATGGTGCTGGGCTCGCACGCGGCGCTGATCAACGAGATCGCCATCCTCGCGCTGTTCGCGCTGTCGCTGGACCTCATCCTCGGCTATGCCGGCATCGTCTCGCTCGGCCACGCCGCCTTCTTCGGCATCGGCGCCTACGGCGCCGGGCTGTTCGCCAAGCATGTGATGCCCGACCCGCTGATCGGCTTGCTGGTGGCGATGGCGCTGTCGGCGCTGCTCGGTCTGCTGACCAGCCCGATGATCGTGCGTGGCACCGACCTGACACGGCTGATGGTGACGATGGGTGTGGCGCTGGTGCTCTACGAGCTGGCCAACAAGTTCGACGGCCTCACCGGCGGCGCAGACGGGTTGCAAGGCGTGATCATCGGGCCGCTGTTGGGTCGCTTTGAGTTCGACCTCGGCGCGCGCGTCGCCAGTGTCTATTCGATGGCCGTGCTCTTCATCGCCTTCCTGCTGTGCCGGCGCATCGTGCATTCGCCACTCGGCGCGTCGCTGCAGGCGCTGCGCGACAACCGCCTGCGCATGGGTGCCATCGGCTTGTCGGTGAACGGCCGGCTGGCCGCCGTGTACACGCTGTCGGCCGCGCTGGCCGGAGCAGCTGGTGCGCTGCTGACGCAGACCACCAGCTTCGCGTCGCTCGACGCCTTCGACTTTCACCGCAGTGCCGACGTGATGCTGGCGTTGGTCATCGGCGGCGCCGGCTGGTTGTGGGGCGGTCTGGTCGGCGCGGTGGCCTTCAAGGTGCTGCACGACCTGCTCTCGTCGATCACGGCGCAGTACTGGACGTTCTGGATTGGACTGTTCCTGGTCGTGCTGATGCTCGTCGGCCGCGAAAAATTGTTCCGACCCTGGACTTGGTGGCGCAAATCATGAGTGACGTCGTGCTGCGCACCCACGCACTTGTCAAGCGCTTCGGCGGCATCGCGGCCACCAACGATGTCTCGCTCATGGTGAGCAAAGGCGCGCGCCATGCGCTGATCGGCCCCAACGGCGCCGGCAAGACGACGCTGATCAACCTGCTGACCGGCGTGCTGCCGCCGACCTCGGGGCGCGTCGAGCTGCTGGGACAAGACATCACGGCACTGGCGCCGCACCGCCGCGTCGGGCTCGGCCTCGTGCGCACGTTCCAGATCAACCAGCTCTTCGCCAGCTTCACGCCGTTGGAGAGCCTCGCGCTCGCCGTGGCCAGCCGACTCGATGCAGCGCGCCGCTTCTGGCAGCCGGTCGGCACCGATGCCGCCATCGCCGCCGAGGCCGAAACGCTGCTGGAGCGATTCCGTTTGCTCGACCACGCCGAGCAGCCGACGCGGGAGCTTCCGTACGGCAAGCGCCGCTTGCTGGAGATCGCGCTCGCCGTCGCGCAACAACCCAAGGTGCTGCTGCTCGACGAGCCCGCGGCCGGCGTGCCCGCAGCCGAGCGCGCCGACATCCTGGCGACCGTGGCCGCGCTGCCCGCCGACGTGGCCGTGCTGCTGATCGAGCACGACATGGATCTTGTGTTCAGCTTCGCCACGCGCATTACTGTGCTCGTCAACGGCGCGGTGCTGACTGAAGGCGAGCCGGCCGCCATCGCGGCCGATCCGCGCGTCAAAGCCGTCTATCTGGGCGATGCTGAGGTGGCCCATGCCTGATGCGCTGCTCGCCGTTGAAGGGCTGACATGCGGGCACGGCGACGCCGTCGTGCTCAGCGACGTCAGCTTCACTCTAGCGCAGGGCCGCTCGCTCGCCCTGCTCGGCCGCAACGGCACCGGCAAGACGACGCTGATCGACACGCTCGTCGGCGTAACGCGGCGCTTCGCCGGCCGCATCGTGCTCGCCGGTCGCGAGATCCATACGCTGCCGGTGCACAGACGCGCCGAGGCCGGCATCGGCTGGGTGCCACAAGAGCGCAACATCTTCAAGTCGCTGACGGTGGAAGAAAACCTCAGCGCCGTCGCGCGACCGGGGCCATGGTCGGTGCCCAAGGTGTTCGCACTGTTTCCGCGTCTCGAAGAGCGGCGCGACAACCTGGGCCACCAGTTGTCCGGTGGCGAGCAGCAGATGCTGGCCTTCGGCCGCGCGCTCGTGCTCAACCCGAAGCTGTTGCTGCTCGATGAGCCGCTCGAAGGCCTGGCGCCGCTGATCGTGCAGGAACTGCTCGCTGCGATCCGCCGTGTCGCAAAGGAGGAAGGGCTGCCGTCGATCGTTGTCGAGCAGCATCCGCACATGGTGCTGGCCGTCACCGACGACGCGCTGGTGCTCGACCGCGGCGGCGTGGCCTACCGCGCGACCAGCGCAGCGCTGCTGGCCGACCCGGCGCCGCTCGACACCTGGCTCGGCGTGTCGGCCGGCCACTGATTTCACCCCATCCGTACCCGAGGAGATGATATGACCGCACGCACCACGCCGCCCTTTCGCGCCGACCACGTCGGCAGTTTCCTGCGCCCGAAATACCTGCTCGATGCGCGCGACGAATTCTTCGTCAAGAAGTCGATCAACGCCGCGCAGCTGCGCGCAGTGGAAGACCGCGCGATCACGGAGATCGTCAAGTTCCAGCAGGACGTGGGGCTGCAGAGCATCACCGACGGCGAGTACCGCCGCACCTACTTCCACCTCGACTTTCTGGAGCAGCTGGGCGGCGTCGTCACCGAGGCCGGCCAGCTCGCGGTGAAGAACGCCGACGGCACGACCAGCCTGGCGCCGCCGGTGATCAAGGTGACGGGCAAGGTGCGCCATGTGAAGGACATCCAGCGCGCCGATTTCGAGTACC
>JANOEG010000204.1:0-2399 GCA_031413095.1 Burkholderiales bacterium
TTGAAGCCGGCGTCACCGACGGCTGGTGGAAGTACGGCTGCGCCGCGGTGGTCGGCCTCGACCGCTACGGCGAAAGCGCGCCGGCGGGGGCGCTGTTCAAGTATTTCAACTTCACGGCGGAGAACGTGGCGGCGGTGGTGCAGAAGGTGCTGCGGGCGTGAAGGCGATGCGTGCGGCGTTGCTGGCACTCAGTGCAGTCGCGCTGTCAGGAACAGCCGCTGCACAGGCCATCGTCGTTTCCCCCAGCGCGGCTCAGCGCTGCATGACGCGCGGCGAGCTCACGTTGGGTACACCGACTTATCCGCAGGAGTCGTTCGAGCGGCGTGATAGCGGCCGGGTTCTTGTGGAGTTGACGTTTCAACACGCCGACGCCGCGCCGAGCGTGAAGGTCATCGAGCAGTCGGGCGGTCGGTCGTTTGTCGACAGCGTGCGCACGTTCGTCGAGGCCTACCGCGTGCCGTGCCTTGAAGGTGGCCAGAGCGCGACGTTGCGCCAGGAGTTCGTCTTCAAGCCCACCGATGGGCGCCGCGCGTCCTTTTACTGGCCGATCGATGCCGATGCCCGGCGGCAAGAGGAGCTGCAGGCGTGCATCGCGCACCAGAGCCCGCAAGCGCGCGCCAGCTATCCCGAGCTGGCCCTAAGGCGCGGCGAGCATGGCACTGTCGTCGTCAGATTGACTTTCTCCGGCGCCACAAGTCTTCCTGCGATCACGGTGCTCGACAACGCCGGCAGCTCCATCTTGGCCCGCGCGGCGGTCAACCATGCTGAGGAGTGCCGCATGCCATGTCACACAGGCGCCCCGGTGGAGTACGTCCAGTTCTATACCTATAGATTCGAAGGCGAAGCGCGGGTGCTGCTCAACGACATGCCCCTGACGAGCTTCCTTCGCTACGTCAAGGGCATCGAGCAAACCAATGCGTACTTCGACTTCAACACGATGGCCTGTCCGTTCGATGTCCGGCTCACGCTTCACCAGCCGTTCACCGCCAATGCTGTGGGCGAACTCGGCACGCCCAACCTCGAGAGACGGTTCTTCCTCGACTGGCTGAGCCGTCGCGAGCTGAACCTCGACACCAAGACGCTCAAAGCCGTCATCACGCAGCAGACGACAATCTCTGTGCCTTGCACGATCCTCAGCCTGGGCAATCAAGCGGGCGGCGGAGCGTCAAAATGAGGCTGGTTCACACATCGCACTCACGAGGGGACTTCTTGACCTATCAACTTGCGTTCGCTGTAACGCTGTGCGTTGCACTGGCAGCGCCAGCCACCGCCCAGACCATCGCCAACGTCACCGTCGAGCCAGCAACAGCCAAGGTTGGTGAGCCGGTGAAGGTGACGGCGAACTTCGACAATGCCGACAACCCGAACTGCAACGTGCGTGTGAATTTCGGCGATGGTGTGTCGAAGAACTTCAAGATCAACCAGGCCAAGGACGTGCCACTGGTGGCCATGCACACGTACACCAAGGCTGGCCAATTCAATGTCAGGGCCGAAGGCAAGACGGCGTTGCCGACGCTCAAGTGCAATGGCGTGACAAAGTCGGCTCTGGTCAAGGTGGCTGCGCCGACGCCCGTGGCTGCAGCCCGGCCCGCCGGGCCGAGCTGCCCGCAGGGCTGGAAGCTCAATGCTGCCAGCGTGAACAAGAAGAGCGGCGCCTACACCTGTGCTGCCAAGGCTGGCACCGCGCTGCCCGCGTCCAAATTCGATTGCCCGGCGCCGCTCGGCTACTTCGAAAACAAAGCCAAAGGCCAGCTCGGCTGCCGGCCCTGATATTTCCCATCCACCACGGAGTTTTCTGACATGACGATCAAGGTAGGCATCAACGGCTTCGGCCGCATCGGGCGCATGGTGTTTCGTGCGGCCGTGCAGAACTTCAACAGCGACATCCAGATCGTCGCCATCAACGATTTGCTGGAGCCGGACTACCTGGCTTACATGCTCAAGTACGACAGCGTGCATGGCCGCTTCAAGGGCGACATCGCGGTCGAAGGCGGCACGCTGATCGTCAATGGGAAGAAGATCCGGCTGACTGCCGAGAGGGACCCGGCGGCGCTGAAGTGGGGCGAGGTCGGCGCCGATGTGGTGGTAGAGAGCACCGGCCTGTTCCTGACGCTCGACACCTGCCAGAAGCACCTCGACGCCGGCGCCAAGAAGGTTGTCCAGAGCGCGCCCAGCAAGGACGACACGCCGATGTTCGTTTACGGCGTGAATCACACCAAGTACGCCGGCGAGACGATCATCAGCAATGCTTCGTGCACGACGAACTGCCTGGCGCCCGTGGCCAAGGTGCTGCACGACAGTTTCGGCATCAAGCGCGGCCTGATGACCACGGTGCACGCCACCACCGCAACGCAGCCGCGGGCACGATCGCAAGCGGCAGGGCGAACTGGTCGACCATG
>JANOEG010000205.1:0-2689 GCA_031413095.1 Burkholderiales bacterium
GACCTCGTCTTCTGGCGCCCGGCGTTCTTCGGCATCAAGCCGAGCCTGGTGATGAAGGGCGGCTTCATCGCCCAGGCCTTGATGGGCGATGCCAATGCCAGCATCCCGACGCCGCAGCCGGTGCACTACCGGCCGATGTTCGGCAGCTTCGGCGGCGCGCTGGCGCGTGGATCGATCACCTTCGTCAGCCAGGCGTCATTGGCCAACGGCGCCGCCGAGACCTACGGCCTGCACAAGCACTTGTCGGCGGTCAAAGGCTGCCGCACGGTAAAGAAGCAGCACATGGTGCACAACGCCTACACGCCAGTGATGCAGATCGACGCGCAAACCTACGAGGTGCGCGCCGACGGCCAGTTGCTGACCTGCGAGCCGGCGACGGTGTTGCCGATGGCGCAGCGCTATTTCTTGTTCTGATCAGCAATCGCCTGGCGCAATGCGCACGATGGTTTCGCGCAGCCAGCGCTGCGCCGCGTCGCGCTCGTGCCGGCGGTGCCAAAGCAGGCCGATCTCGATGCGCGGCATCTCGAAAGGCAGCGCGGTCACATGCAGTGCGTCGGCCGCGCCGGTGGCTTCGACAAAGCGCCGCGGCAGCACCGCCAGCAGATCGGTCTTGCATACCACCTGCACGGCTGCCGCGTACTGATTGATCACGAGCGCGACGCGTCTCGCTCGCCCGAGCGCCGCCAGTTTTTCATCGACGAAGCCATGCGGCCGGCCGGCGAAGCTGACGCGCGCATGCGCTGCGGCGCAATAGTCATCGAGCGTCAACGGCTCCTGCACCGCCAGCGGATGCCCGCGACGCATCGCGCAGACGTAGTCGCAGTCGTACAGCGCATCGAGCACCACCTCGCCTTCGCCTAGCAATGCGGAGACAGCGCGCGCCACATCCGGAAAGAAACCGATGGCCGCATCCGCGCCGCCGCGCTCGAGCAGGGCGCGTGGATCGCGCGTGGTCAGCGGCTCGACTTGAAGCGAGATGCGCGAACAGGCCTGTTCGATGGTGCCGAGCAAACTCGGCAGCAGCACCGCGGCAGTGGCGTCAGCCATCGCCAGCGTGAAGCGCCGTTCGTCGTGCGCCGGGTCGAACCCCTGCGGATCGAACAGCACGCGCAGGCCGGACAGCGCCTCGCGCACCGCCGGCCAGATGGCATCGGCATGCGACGTCGGTGTCACTCCAGTCGAGCCTGGGACGAAGAGCTCCTCACCGATGGCTTCACGCAGGCGCCTCAGCGCGTTGCTGACGGCAGGTTGCGTCATCGCCAGCTGATCGGCGGCGCGCGTGACATTGCGCTCGACCATCACCACGTCGAAGACGCGCAAGAGGTTCAGGTCCAGGGTGCGGAAGTTCATGAGGTCGTGCGGGTCCGCTGCAGAAAGGGCTAGGGCCTGTTAACGCTATCGGGGGGCGCGCGCCTCTAAAGCGCTACGAGCTGAGGCCCCCGTTCGATTCGTGACTTTTTCAACCCGGTATTCGCAAGCGTGATGCCTGGATTCCGAGTCTTAATTTCCCAAGAATAAGTGAAAACCCTAATCTTCGGTTCACAGGGCAATTTTGGCCTGCAGGGAACAAAGGAAGAAGCCATGTCAGCTCAAGAGATTCTGGTCACGGTGCCACGACCAGTGGCCATGCCACGCGGTGCCCAGTGGGCCGCAAATTTCGTGTTGTGGCTGTTGCGCCGCGGAGGCTCGCGATGAGCACGCTCGGCCTGCGGGCGCCGTCCGCCGAATCGCCCTACAAGCGGCAAACGCCGACGCTGTGGCAAGTGATCGGGCAAGAGATCTGGCGCGCACTCGAATCCAGCGGGCAGCGCCGCGCGGCGCGCGATCTGCGGCAGCTCGCGGAGCGCTGGGAAACGATCGACCCTGCACTCGCGCAGCAACTGCGCGAAGCAAGCCGCTACGACACCAGCCGTTGAAGTAAGGAAACACGATGACCCCCATGATGACCCTGGCGCCGAGCGCCACGCAATTTGTTTTCGACCGCTGCCGCCAGGTCTGGCAAGCGGCAACCAAGAAGGCCGCGCCCGCGCCACGCAGCATCGTTGAAGAGCTTGCCGACGTGCGCGCGCTGGCCGACAGTTATCGCAAGTCGGATCCTGGCTTTGCCAGCGATCTGTACGCGGCGGCCGACCGCCACGAGCGCGCCAGCGAGGTTGCTGCAACGCGCTGAGGGGCTTGTTCTCGAAGCAACGCAGGTGCGCGATCAATCGCGAAAGCGCGCCGGCTTGCCATGCTGTGCAGCCGTCATCGCAGCCGTCAGATCGTCGGACAACAGCATCGCAGCGTTCCACGTCGCCACATGGTTCAGGCCGTCTGCCACCGTGTGGTCGCGGCTGTAGTTCAGCATCTCCTTGACGCCGCGGATGGCCAGCGGCGATTTGGCGGCAATCGCCGACGCAATCTCGCGCACGCCGGCTTGCAGCGCCTCGCGCGAGTCGAAGACGCGGTTGACGAGGCCGATCGCTTTGGCCTCGGCGGCATCGACTGCACGCCCGGTAAAGGCCAGTTCGCGCACCAGGCCCTGGCCGCCGATCAGCTTGGGCAGGCGCTGTAGCGTGCCGACGTCGGCCACCATGCCGAGGTCAATCTCCTTGATGACGAACTGCGCGTCGGCCGCGGCGTAACGCATGTCGGCGCAGCAGATCAGATCGACCCCGCCGCCGACACAGACGCCGTGCACGCCAGCCAG
>JANOEG010000206.1:0-10683 GCA_031413095.1 Burkholderiales bacterium
CGGACCCCGCCCCGCCGTCGCGCAGCCAACAAGCGATGACTTGCTCGAACGCGGCGCCGAGCTGGCGTTGCTTGAGCGGCGCCTGGCCGCGCTGTGCGCAGCCGGCCCGGTGGGCGGTTGCGTCCTGCTGAGCGCCGAAGCCGGCGGCGGCAAGACCAGCCTGCTGGTCAGCGCTCTGCACCGCGCGCCTTCGCAGATCGACTGGCTGTGGGGCACCTGCGAGCCGATGTTGTCGCCGACGCCACTGGGCGCTTTGGCCGATTGCCTGGACCGCCTGCCACCCGCGCTGTCTGCCGCAGTGCGAGCCGGGCGCCACACGCCGGAAGTGCTGGCCGGTGTGCTGGCGATGTTGCGCGACCCGCCGAAGCCCACGGTACTCGTCATCGACGATGCGCAGTGGGCCGACAGCGCCACGCTCGATCTGCTGCGCTACCTGGGCCGGCGCATCGAAAGTACACGCGCGCTGCTCGTGCTCAGCTACCGCGACGACGCGCTCGCGAGCGACCACCCGCTGCTGGGCGTGCTCGCCGGGCTGCCGGCGCGCAGTTGCGTCCGCATGGCGCTGGCGCCGTTGTCGCGCGCGGGTGTGGCCGAGATGGCGCGCCGCGCGGGCCGCAATCCGCGCGGCATCTACCGTGCCACGCAGGGCAATCCGTACTTCGTCACCGAACTGCTGGCCGGCGACGCACAGACGGTGCCGGTGTCGGTGCGCGATGCCGTCTGGGCACGCTCCGCTGCGCTGCCTGCAGCCGCGCGCGAGCTGCTCGAGCTGGTCAGCGTCTCGCCGGTGCCGATCGAGCTCGATGTGATGGAAGCCGTGGTCGATGACGCCCGCTCCGCGGCCACGCAGTGCGCCGTCGCGGGCTTGCTGCACATCGACGCCGCGACGCTGCGCTTTCGCCACGAGCTGGCGCGGCGCGCCATCGAAGCCGCACTCGACCCCGGTTGGGCCGAGTCGCTGCACGCCGCAGTGTTCGACGCGCTGGGGGTTCGCGGCGCGCCCGTCGAGCGCCTGGTTCACCACGCGGCACGCGCCGGCTTGTCGGGCGCGGTGCTCGCACTTGCGCCCGAAGCGGCGCGCGACGCGGCGCAGGCCTCGGCGCACCGGCAAGCCGCGCTGCTCTACGGCCTGGCGTTGGAGCATGCCCAGGGCGTGCCGCCGCGCATCGAGGCCAGCCTGCTGGTGGCGCACGCCGAGGAGTGCATGCTCGTCAACCGCGTCGATCTCGCCATGGTGTCGCGGCGGCGCTCGCTGGCGCTGCACCGCCAACTCGGCGACAGATTGGCCGAAGGGCTCGATCTGCGCACGCTGGCGCGCATCGAGTGGTACCGCGGCGCGCCGCTG
This sequence comes from Burkholderiales bacterium, assembly GCA_031413095.1. GTDB lineage: Bacteria > Pseudomonadota > Gammaproteobacteria > Burkholderiales > Burkholderiaceae_C > CADEEN01. The sequence goes on from JANOEG010000206.1 coordinate 1,346, forward strand.
GCGGGCCAGCCCCATGCGCAGGCGGCCATCGAGGTGCTCGAACAGATCGACGCGCCGCGCGAGCTGGCGATGGCCTATGCCACGATGGCGCAACTGCATTTGCTCGGCGCGACCCCGACGCCGGCGTGTCAGTGGGGCCTCAAGGCACTGGCGCTGTTCGAGACGCTGCAAGACGCGGAAGGCCTGACCTACACGCTGAATACCGTGGGCACAGCGCAGCTGCGCGCGAAGGACGAGCCGCTCGGCAGGGCCCGGCTGAATCGCAGCCTCGATCTGGCGCTGGCGCACGGCCTCGAAGAGCACGCGGCGCGCGCCTACACCAACCTCGCCGCGCTGTGTCTGGTCTACCGGCGCCATACCGAACTCGAAGCCATCTGCTCGGCGGGGCTGGCGCATTGCGAAGCGCACGACCTGGACTTGTACCGCTGTCGGCTGCAAGTCCGGCAGGCCTTTGGGCTGATGGAAGACGGGCGTTGGCAAGAAGCCGATGCGCTGCTGCAAGCGGTCGGTGAGACGGCCGCGGACGTCGGCCTCGAGGAGGAGCAGGCGGCCCATGTGCGGGCCCTTCTCGACCTGCGACGCGGCCTGGACCGCTCGGCGATTTACTGGCAAGACATGATCGACGGATCGCGCGCGTTGCGCGTCGATCCCTGGTACGCGCCGCAAGCGGTGGCACGCTGCGAGGCTGCCTGGTTGCGCGGCAACGACGCGCAAGTGCGGCAGATCGCCGGCGCGGCGCTGCGCGCCGCTGCCGGCAGCGGCGAGGACTGGCGCATCGGGCAACTCGCCTGCTGGTTGCACCGCTGCGGCGGCAAGGCGCAGGCGCTCGGCAAATCCGTTGCGCTGCCCTGTGCCTTGGAACTCAAAGGCCAACGCCGCCGTGCCGCCGAGGCCTGGGCAGCGCTCGGTTGCCGCTACGAACAAGGCCTGGCCCTGCTCGGCGGCGACGCTTCCGAGCTGCGTGACGCGCTCGCCCTCTTCGACGCACTCGGCGCCGCTCCCGCGGCACGCATTGCGCGCCGCCGCTTGCGCGCATTGGGCGTGCGCGATGTGCCGCGCGGGCCGAGCCTGCGCACGCGCGACGATCCGCTCGGACTGACCGCGCGTGAGCGCCAGGTGCTCGATCTGTTGGCACAACGTCTGTCCAACCGCGAGATTGCAAAGCGCCTGCACCGCTCGGAGCGCACGGTCGAGAACCACGTGGCGACGCTGCTCGGCAAGCTCGGCGTCACGAGCCGCGACGAAGCTGTGGCGCGCGCTGGCATGACCCGCCAAAACTAGGTACCGCGCGGCAAGAAACGCGTACCGGCCACGCTGTTGGCGCAACCGCGCAGGGCGCAGATTCAAGCCATCGACATGACTTGACTTTGAGGAACTGCCAAAGCGCGCTGATGCCACGGTCCGACAAGGCCGATTTCCTTCGCTGCACAAGAACGGCCCACGCGAGCCGGCCTTCGTCACGCTCGTGGCCAGACGTCAGCGTCGTTGTCATCGCCTCCCTCGATTCACAACTGAAAGCTCTCCATCATGAAGTCGACCTTCAACCTTGCCATCGCCGCTGCCGCCTGTCTCGCCGCCGGCAACGCCTCAGCCGAGCGCCCCGCCAACCTCGCCGGCACCACCTGGACCTTGCAAGCCAACCGCGATGTCTTGCAGTTGATCATCAACACGCAAGCTGGACCAGGAGCGCCCGGCGCGGCCACCTGCCGGCACATCAGCGGCACCCTCAACACCACGCCGGACATCGAAGTGCGCGGCTGGTACTGCCCGGAAACCGGCCGCATCCATTTCGTTCATCGCAACCTCAACTCCGGCATTGCGATGCGCATCTTCACCGGCAACGTCTCCGACGACGTGGTCGGCCAGCCTTTGTACATGGCCGGAACGATGACGGTGCTCGCCATCGCCTTCGGCGATCTCGGCGAATACAACTTCTCCGCAACGCGCTAGCAGCGCTGAGGCAGCACACCATGAACGTCGCATCTCGAACCCTTGCTTTTGCAGTCGCGGCCCTCGTGCTGGCGCTGCGACCCGCCCTTGCCGCCGAGCAGGCCGCAACCACTCCGCCCGCGAGCGACGTCGAGACGAAGTCAGACGTCGTTGTCGTTGTCGTTGCCGAGGCGGCAGCGGCTGCGCAGCGCGCGGCCAGCGCGCCGCTCGGCGTGGCGAGCGAGCGCGCAACGCCGGCGCCTTCGGTGGACTGGCGCCACGCACCTCGGCGTACGTTGACCGCGCGGCGGCGCTGACGGCTGCGGCCTGCGCGCAACAACTCATGACTTGCGCCACCGCCAGCGAGCCGCGACCGCAGCGGCTGATCCGATCGGGCCGCGAGCGCCTGATCCAGACGCTGTGGTTCGAGGCCCTGGGCCTGGCGCTCGTGTGCCCGCTGTTCGCCTGGTTCGCTGGCGCGTCGACCGCCGAATCCTTGCTCGCGCTCGCTGCGCTGTCGATGGCGGTGATGTGCTGGTCGGCGCTGTACAACACCGCCTTCGATCTGGTCGATCTGCATTGCTGCGGCAGGGTGGCGAGCGAGCGGCCGCAGAACCTGCGTGTGCTGCACGCGATCGGACTCGAAACGACCGCTGCCCTCGTCACCTGGCCGCTGCTCGTGTGGGTGACATCGCTCGGATGGCTCGAAGCCTTGGCCGCCAAACTCGGGCTCACCGCGGCCTACGCCCTGTACGGTTACTGCTTCCACCTCGGCTACGACCGCCTGCGACCGGTACGCGCCGGGGCCGGCAGCCGCGACCATCCGGCAAGCCGGTGATGAACCCGGCCTTGACCGATCTGGTGGGTTATGCCGCAGCCGGCCTGGTCCTGGCCACCTTCTGCATGCGCGACATGGTGGCGCTGCGCTGGATGGCGATCGCCAGCAATGTGGCCTTCATGGCGTACGGCGGGCTGGCCGATCTGGGACCGGTGCTGGTGCTGCACCTGTTGCTGTTGCCGGTCAACGTGCTGCGTCTTGCGGACGCTGGCCGAATCCCTCCATCCGAGACACAGGCAGGCTCGCCGCCACGCCGATCGAGACGGCGATATCCCCATTCGAAGCGCTCGACGGCGTCGCCATCCAGCACCGCCCACGAGTCCACAATGCGCCACACACAAGGAGATGGCCATGGGCTACCGGGTCGAAAAGGATTTTCTCGGTGAGAAACAGATCCCCGACGACGCCTACTACGGCGTGCAGACGCTGCGCGGCAAGGAGAACTTCCACATCACCGGCATCCCGATGTCGCAGGAGCCGAACTTCGTCAAGGCCTTCGGCTACGTGAAGAAGGCCGCGGCGCTGGCCAACCGCGACCTGGGAACGCTCGAGCCGAAGATCGCCGACGCCATCTCGCTGGCCTGCGACCGGCTGATCGGCGGCGAGATGCGCGATCAGTTCGTCACCGACTTCATCCAGGGCGGCGCCGGCACCTCGACCAACATGAACGCCAACGAGGTCATCGCCAACCTCGCGCTCGAAACCCTCGGCCACAAGAAGGGCGATTACCAGCACTGCAGCCCCAACGACCACGTCAACTACGGGCAATCGACCAACGACGTCTACCCGACCGCGTTTCGCCTCGCGCTGATCCTACGCCTGGACAGCTACATGGCCGAGCTGCGGCGCCTGCAGGAAGCCTTCTTCGCCAAGGGCCGCGAGTTCGAGCAGGTGCTGAAGATGGGCCGCACCCACCTGCAGGACGCCGTGCCGATGTCGCTCGGCCAGGAGTTCCACGGCTGGGGCACGACGATAGGCGAGGAAGTGCAGCGCATCGCCGAGGTGCGCCAGTTCCTGCACGAGATCAACCTCGGTGCGACCGCGATCGGCACCACCGTCACCGCCGCGCCCGGCTACCCCGAGCTGGCGACGAAGTACCTGTCGCAGCTCACCGGCTTCACCTTCATCCTCGCCGGCGACCTGATCGAGGCCACCTCGGACACCGGCGCCTACGTGCTGCTGTCGGGCGTGTTGAAGCGCACTTCGTCGAAGCTGACCAAGATCTGCAACGACATCCGCCTGCTCGCCTCCGGGCCGCGCTGCGGCTTCAACGAGATCAACCTGCCGCAGTTGCAGCCGGGCTCGTCGATCATGCCGGGCAAGGTCAACCCGGTGATCCCGGAAGTCGTCAACCAGACCGGCTTCCTCGTCATCGGGCTGGACCTGACGGTGACGCTGGCCGCCTCGGCCGGCCAGTTGCAGTTGAACGTCATGGAGCCGGTGATCACCTTCGCGCTGTTCACGTCGATCACGACGATGCAGCATGCGATCGAAAGCCTGCGCATCAACTGCGTCGATGGCATCACCGCCAACGCCGAGCACACGCGCGACATGGTGCTCAACTCTCTCGGCATCGTCACCGTGCTCAAGCCCTCGCTGGGCTACAAACAATGCGCCGAGATCGCGCGCGAAGGCTACGAGACCGGCAAGCCGCTGCACCAGATTGTGGTCAAGGAGCGCAAGCTGCTGACGCAGGAAAAGTGGGACGAGGTGTTCTCGTTCGAAAACCTGATCAGCCCGAAATTCGAGCAGTGACGCCAGCAAGGTTCACAGACAGCCTACGGTGAGCGGGGCATTACACCTGCAGATGGGTCCGCCGCCCGATTGACCGATACTTCGGCCATCGTGCTGATCGATTTTTTCTACACCCTGCGCGCGGCGAAACTCAAAGTCTCGGTCAAGGAGTACCTGACGCTGCTCGAAGCGATGAAGGCCGGCGTCATCGGGCCCTCGGTCGATGAGTTCTATTACCTGGCCCGCACCTCGCTGGTCAAGGATGAAGCGCACTTCGACAAGTTCGACCGTGCCTTCGCCGCCTACTTCAAAGGCGTCGAGTTGCTGACCGACTTCACGCAGGACGTGCCGCTGGAGTGGCTGCGCAAGACGCTCGAACTCGAACTCAGCGCCGAGGAAAAGGCCGCCATCGAGAAGATGGGCTGGGACGAGCTGATGGAAACGCTGAAGAAGCGTTTCGAGGAACAGAAGGAGCGTCACGAAGGCGGCAGCAAGATGATCGGCACCGGCGGCACTTCGCCCTTCGGTGCCTACGGCGTGAACCCGCAGGGCATCCGCATCGGCCAGGCGTCGGGCCGCAACAAGAGTGCGGTCAAGGTCTGGGACCAGCGCGCCTACAAGGACTACGACGACACGAAAGAACTCGGCACGCGCAACATCAAGGTGGCGTTGCGCCGCCTGCGCCGCTTCGCGCGTGAAGGCTCGGAGCTGGAGCTCGACCTCGACGACACCATCCACAGCACGGCCGCCAACGCGGGCTTTCTCGACATCAAGCTCATCCCCGAGCGCCACAACAAGGTGAAGATCCTGTTGTTGATGGACGTCGGCGGCACGATGGACGAGCACATCCACCGCGTCGAAGAGTTGTTCTCGGCTACCAAGACCGAGTTCAAGCACTTGGAGTTCTACTACTTCCACAACTGCGTCTACGACTTCATGTGGAAGAACAACCGGCGCCGCTTCTCGGAGAAGTTCGCCACCTGGGACATCATCCGCAAGTACAACCGCGACTACAAGCTGGTCTTCGTTGGCGACGCGACGATGAGCCCGTATGAAATCCTGCAGCCCGGCGGCAGCGTCGAATACAACAACGAAGAGCCGGGCGCCGAGTGGCTGCAGCGGCTGACTCACGCCTTTCCGAAGTTCGCCTGGATCAACCCGGAACCGCAAGGTGTCTGGCAGTACCGGCAAAGCATCTCGATCATCGGCCAGTTGATGAACCAGCGCATGTTCCCGCTGACCCTGGCCGGCCTCGAAGGAGCGATGCGGCTGCTGTCGAAATGATGCGGCGCATCGCAGCGCTGCTGTTGGCTTTCGCACTCGCTGGGTGTGCCGCGCTGCGGCCGTCCACGCCAGACGCCCCCGCGCCGCTACCACCGCAAGTGGTGGTGCAGATCGACGCGCCGGAGTCCCTGCAGCGCCTGCTCGACACGCACCTCGACCTGGCGCGGCTGGTGCGCGTGGCCAGTGGTGACGTCAACGAGCCGATCAGCGAATCGGAGTTGCGCCGCCTGGAGAACGCCACACCGGCCCAAGCGCGTGCACTGCTCGCCACCGAGGGCTACATGGCCGCGCAAGTCACGACGCGACGAGAGAGCCAGGAAGGCGGCGGCGTTCGACCCCGCGTCCGCGTCATCGTCGAGCCCGGCGTGCGCACGCAGGTGGCCGCGGTGACGCTGCAGGTCAGCGGCCCGCTCGGCGAAGAAGCGGCCGGCGGCGACAACGCGGCGCAATCTCTTGTCGATCAATGGCGCGGCGCGTGGACGCTGCCCGCCGGCCGCGCGTTCTCCAACGATGCCTGGCGCGATGCCAAGAACAACGCGCTGGCGCGCCTGCGCGGTGCCGGCTACGCCGCGGCCACCTGGCAGAACACGGCGGCCGATGTCGATGCCGACAGCGCCCGCGCCACGCTCGAACTCACGGTCGCTTCGGGCCCGCGCTTTCACGTCGGCGAGATGGTGATCGAGGGCCTCGAAAAGCAGGATCCGAAGAGCGTGCGCAACCTCGCCGACTTTTCCACCGGCGCCGCGGTCACCGAGCAGCGACTGCTCGACTACCAGGAGCGCATCCAGCGCACGGGCCTGTTCGAAGGCGTCTCGGTGACGCTCGACGCCGACCCGGCGAAAGCCGGTGCGGCGACGGTCACCGTGCGCGTGCGCGAAGCGCCGTTGCAGCAGGCCACGTTCGGCATCGGCGTGTCCGCCAACAGCGGCGCGCGCGTCTCCGTCGAGCATTTGCATCGCAACATCGGTGGCCTGCGCGCGACGCTGCGCAACAAGCTCGAATGGGGCACCAAGCGCTCGCTGTACGAAGGCGAGCTGGCCTCGCACGCGCTCGAAGGCCTGTACCGCAACCTGCTCGGCGGCGCGTGGGAGTCGGTCGAGTCCGACACCGACCGCGTGTACTCGACGCGTGTGCGCCTCGGCCGCGCCTACGAGACGCAGCGCCAGGAGCGGCTGTGGTTCGTGCAGGGCGAGCAGGTGCGGGCGCGGCCGTTCGACACCAGCACGGCGGCCAGCGCCTCGACCAGCACCGACACCACGTCGGCCACGCTCAACTTCCACGGCACGCTGCGCAATCTCGACAGCATCGTGCTGCCGACGCGCGGCACGAGCCTGGCGTTCCAGTCCGGCGCCGGCCGCGTCTTCAGCGCCGACGCCAGCGGCCCGGTGCGGCCGAAGAGCGGCCCCTTCGGCCGCTTGCACGTGCGCGCGCAGTGGTGGCAGCCCTTCGGCGACCGCTGGTACGCGCAGGCCCGCATCGAAGCCGGACAGGTCTTCGCGCGTGATGAGGTCGAAGTGCCAGAGACGCAGCGCTTCCGCGCCGGCGGCGACGACTCGGTGCGCGGCTACGCCTGGCGCTCGCTGACGCCGCAGGTTGGCGGCGTCGACGTCGGCGGCCGTGTCGTCGCCACGGGCAGCGTCGAGATCGCGCACCCGGTCAGCGAAAAACTGCCGAGTGTGTGGTGGGCGGCATTCGTCGATGCCGGCCGCGCCGCCGAAAGCTGGAAAGGCTTCTCGCCCGCCTGGGGCGCCGGTGTCGGCGTGCGCTGGCGCAGCCCGGTCGGGCCGCTGCGCGCCGACATCGCGTATGGCGATGAAGAACAACGCTGGCGCCTGCACTTTTCCGTGGGCATCGCGTTCTGATGGACCGTTCGGACACCACACCACCGCAGCCGAAGCCGCGCTGGTTGCTGCGCGCGTTGCTGATCGCGCTGTTCGGCTTGGTGCTGCTGTTGTGCGCGGCGTTGTGGACGGCCATCCGCAGCGAGGTGGGCAGCGCGTGGCTGCTGGCGCGCGCACCGCTGGTCACGGTCACACAACCGTCCGGGCGCGTGTTCGGCGGCGCCTTCAGTGCGCAGCGCGTCGAGGTGCGCACCGGCGCGCGAACCATCGTGCTCGACAAGCTAGCCTGGAAAGAAGCGCATTGGGCCTGGCGGCCGCACGATGGCGCGTGGTTCGGCCTGGTGATCGACGGCGCAAGTGTCGAGCGGGCGCAGATCGGCGCAGCAACATCGACCTCACTCGCCGTCGAGCCGAAGACGCTGCGCCAGCCGTTCGCGCTGACGATCAGCGAGCTGCGCATCGGTGAACTGCAATACGAAACCGCCGCGCCGATGCGCGACGTCGCCGCACGCGTCGAACTCGGCCACGACGCGGGCCGCGAACACCGCGTGCCGTCGCTGACGCTGCGCACTGACCGTGCCACGGCCAGCGGCAGCGCGCGCATCGCCACCGACGCGCCATTTGCGGTTGATGTGCAAGTTCAAGCCAAATCGATCGATGGCGCTGCGCGCCCCTGGCAAGCCAGCGCCAACGCCACCGGCCCACTGGAAGCGATCGCCGTCACGGCGCAACTGACGAGCCCCCAAGCGGCTGGCGCGCAAGTCGATGCGCAAGCCACCGTCTCGCCGTTCGCCACGTGGCCGCTGTCGCAACTGCAAGCCAGTACGCGCGCGCTCGACCTCGCCGCGCTGTTCACTGACGCACCGCAAACCCAGATTTCGGGTCAGGCGCGCATCGACACGCAGGGCCTCGACAAACCGATCGCTGCGAGCGTGAAACTGATCAACACACAAGCGGGTCGCTGGGACGAGAAGCGCCTGCCGGTGGCCGAGATTGAGCTCGACATCACCGGTGGCGCCGACCCGCGCGACCGGCTGACGCTGCGCCGCTTCGAACTGCGAGCACCCGGCGATGGCGGCCGAGCCTCGGGCCAGGGCGAATGGAAAGGCGGCACGGCCACACTGGACATCACGCTGCAGGCGCTGCGTCCGAGCTTGCTCGACAACCGCGCCCCGGCGATGACGCTGTCGGGCACGCTCGGCAGCCGCTGGCTCGGCCTGCCCTCGCCCGATGGCACGGCCGCATTGAGCAACACGCTGCAAGTGCAAAGCCTGCTCGCGCTCGAAGGCAAGCTCGACAAGCCGCGCAACGAGAGCGTGCGCATCGATGGCGCGCTGCAAGCGCAACGCACAGCCGACGGCTGGCGCGTCGAGTTGAACGATGCCCAAGCGCGAGCCGGCAACGCCAGTCTGCGCGGCGCGTTGCAAGCCGAACGCAACGCCACCGGCGCAACGCAACTGAAGACGAACGGCCAGGCCCAGGGATTCGATCCGGCGCAATGGTGGGCTGCGGCCCCGGCCGCACGCTTGAGCGGCGCGTGGAAGACCGAGCTGCAAGCGCCGCCGTCGTGGCGCTTCGACGCCAGGAACGCGGCGTCGTGGCTGGCGCTGCGCGGCAAGGCCGAGCTCGAAGTGCAGCAAGACAGCACATTGGCCGGCGTGCCACTGCAAGCCGCGCTGCGCGCCGACAGCACCGGCGCCGGTTGGAACGTC
>JANOEG010000207.1:0-1528 GCA_031413095.1 Burkholderiales bacterium
ACCGGCGCCAAGGGCAACGTGTTTCGCGCGCCGGAGTTGGAAGCAGCTTTGAACAAGAGCTTCACGCCCGATGCGGTCAAGGGCATCAAGCTCAGCGCCGCCGGCATGAACGGCGACCTGCACGGCTCGGCCGAGTACCGCGCGGCGATGATCGTGGTGATGGCCGGGCGCGCCGTTGCCGCCGCCAACAGTCGTTGACAACTGACTCGACGATTCCTTTGCCCGCATCGGTCGATGCGGTGATCGAGCTGCTGGCGTCGCAGGACTATGTCTGCGACCGGCGGCTCGCCACCGCGCTGTTTCTCGCCCTGAAACTGCAGCGTCCGCTGTTCCTCGAAGGCGAGCCGGGCGTCGGCAAGACCGAGCTTGCCAAGGCGCTGGCCGGGGCGCTCGATGCGCTGCTGCTGCGCGTGCAGTGCTATGAAGGCCTCGATGTGGCACAGACCGCCTACGAGTGGAACGTGGCACGGCAGATGATCGAGATCCGCCTGGCCGAAGCCGCGCACGACGTCGATCACGACCGCCTGGCGAAGAACCTGTACGCACGCGACATGCTGATCGAGCGTCCGCTGCTGCAGGCGTTGACGCAGACGCGCTCGCCGGTGCTGCTGATCGACGAGCTCGACCGCGCCGACGAACCCTTCGACGCTTACCTGCTCGAGGTGCTCGCCGAAAACCAGCTGACGATTCCGGAGCTGGGAACGATTCGCGCCAGCGCGCCACCGATCACGCTGATCACCAGCAACCGCACGCGCGAAGTTCACGATGCGTTGAAGCGGCGCTGCCTCTACCACTGGCTCGACTTTCCTGACGTCGACCGCGAGTTGCAGATCGTGGCGCTGAAGGCCCCTGGTGCGCCCGAACGGCTGGCGCGCCAGGTCGTCGAATTCGTGCAGCGCATGCGCACGCTCGATCTCTTCAAGTCGCCCGGTGGGGCTGAGACGATCGTCTGGACGAATGCGCTCGTGGCCCTGAACGCGATGCGCCTGGACCCGGTTACCGTGCACGACACGCTCGGCGTGCTGCTCAAGCACCAGGACGATCTGGTGCGAATGCAGGGCGGCGACACGGTCAAGCTGCTCGACGAATTGCGCGCAAAAGCGCTGCTCGACTGACGACCACGATGCTGGCCGAGAACATCGTCCACTTCGCGCGCGTGCTGCGCAGCGCCGGCATGCCTATTGGGCCCGACCGCGCGCTGGCGGCGATCGCAGCGGTCGAAACCGTCGGCCTCGATCGCCGCGGCGACGTGCACGCTGCGCTCAGCGCCGTGATGCTCGACCGGCACGAGCAGCAAGCCCTGTTCGATGCGGCGTTCGACGCTTTCTGGCGCGACCCCAAGCTGCTGGAGCAGTTGATGTATTTGCTCCTGCCAAAAATCAGCGGCCGCGGCGACAAGCAGCAACCGCCGCGTGCGAATCGCCTGGCCGAAGCGCTGGCCGCGCCGCGTGCGTCCGAGCCACCGCCATCTGCGGAGCGAGTCGAAGAAGATCAGATCCGCTTCGACACCACGTTCAGCTTCTCCGAG
>JANOEG010000208.1:0-6493 GCA_031413095.1 Burkholderiales bacterium
GCCGCGGTGGCGGGAGGCATTCCGATCATCAAGGCGCTGCGCGAGGGACTCACAGCCAATCGCATCGAGTGGGTGGCCGGCATCATCAACGGCACGACGAATTTCATCCTGTCGGAAATGCGCGCCAAGGGTTCGGACTTCGCGACCGTTCTCAAGGAAGCGCAACGACTGGGCTATGCCGAGGCCGATCCGACCTTCGACATCGAAGGTGTGGACGCGGCGCACAAGGCAACGATCCTTTCGGCGATCGCTTTCGGCGTACCGGTGCAATTCGACAAGGCCCATGTCGAAGGCATCACCAAGCTGCAGGCGGTGGACATCCGCTATGCCGAGCAACTCGGCTACCGCATCAAGCTGCTCGGCATCACGCGGCGCAGAGACAAGGGGATCGAGCTGCGGGTCCATCCGACGCTGATTCCTTCAAAGCGCCTGATTGCCAATGTCGAAGGGGCGATGAACGCTGTGCTGGTGCAGGCCGACGCAGTGGGTACGACGCTGTACTACGGCAAAGGAGCAGGCGCCGAACCGACGGCAAGCGCCGTCGTTGCGGACTTGGTCGACATCACGCGCCTGGCCACCGCCGATCCCGACCATCGCGTGCCGCACCTCGCCTTCCAGCCCGATGCGATGGCCGACACGCCGATCCTGCCCATCGAGCAGGTCGTGACCGCCTTCTACCTGCGCCTGGTCGTCGCCGACGAAGCCGGCGTGCTGTCGCGCATCACGACGATCCTGGCCGAGCACGAGATTTCGATCGACGCCGTGCTGCAGCGCGAATCAGCGGAAGGCGAGCGCCAGACCGACCTCATCATCCTCACGCACGACACCGTCGAAGGCCGCATGCGCCAGGCGCTGGCGAAGATGCAGGCGCTGCCGACGGTGTTGGCGCCCATCGTTTCGATCCGCAAGGAAGAGCTGGCGTGAGGTATGTCAGCACACGGGGCGACGCGACGCCGCGTGCCTTCTGCGACATCTTGTTGGAAGGCTTGGCGCCGGATGGTGGGTTGTACCTGCCGGTGGCGTACCCGAAGGTCAACGCGGCAAGGCTCGCGCAGTGGCGAGCCTTGCCCTACGCCGACCTCGCGTTCGAGATCCTGTCGCTGTATATCGATGACATCCCGGCCGACGACTTGCGTGCGATCTGCCGCCGTGTCTATTCGAAGGCGATTTTCGGCACAGATGCGATCACGCCGCTGAAGCCGGTGGGCGACGGCATCTCGCTGGTCGCGCTCAGCAACGGCCCGACGCTCGCCTTCAAGGACATGGCGATGCAACTGCTCGGCGCGCTGTTCGAGTACGAACTGGCGCGCCGCGGCCAATCGCTGAACATCCTCGGCGCGACCTCGGGCGACACGGGCAGCGCCGCCGAGTATGCGATGCGCGGCAAGCGCGGCATCAATGTGTTCATGCTCAGCCCCCATGGCCGCATGAGCCCGTTCCAGCAGGCGCAGATGTTCAGCCTGCAGGACGCCAACATCCACAACCTCGCCGTTGAGGGCGTGTTCGACGACTGCCAGGACATCGTCAAGGCCGTCGGCAACGATCTCGAATTCAAGCGCGCGCACCGCATCGGCACCGTCAACTCGATCAACTGGGCGCGTCTGGTGGCGCAGGTGGTGTACTACTTTGCCGCCTACTTCCAGAGCAGGGCGGCGCATGTGGACTTCGCCGTGCCGAGCGGCAACTTCGGCAACATCTGCGCCGGTCATGTGGCGCGCATGATGGGCCTGCCGATCGGCAGGCTCGTCTGCGCGACCAACGAGAACGACGTGCTCGATGAGTTTTTCCGCACTGGCACGTACCGCCCGCGCGGAGCTCAGCAGACGCACGAGACCTCGAGCCCCTCGATGGACATTTCGAAGGCCAGCAACTTCGAGCGCTTCGTGTTCGATCTGCTCGGGCGTGACGGCGCGCGGATCAAGCAGCTCTTCACGCAAGCACACTTCTCGCTGGCGCCACAGGAGCACGCACGCATTGCCGAGTTCGGTTTTGTCTCCGGCTGCAGCACCCATGCGGATCGCTTGGCGACGATCCGCAGCACCTGGGAGTGCAGCCACCTCGTCATCGACACCCACACGGCCGATGGCTTGAAAGTGGCGCGCGAACGCCAGCGCGCCGACGTGCCGATGCTCGTGCTCGAAACTGCGCTGCCCGCGAAGTTCGCGGAGACGATCCGTGAAGCGCTGGGCCGCGACCCGGAACGGCCGCCGGGGTTCGAAGGCATCGAGGCGCTGCCCAAGCGTTTCACCGTGGTTCCAGCCGATATTGACGCGGTCAAGCGCTACATCGAAGGCCATGCCTGAACCCCGTCCCCTACTGACTTTGGACGATGCGCTGGCGCGCCTGATCGCGGGCGCGAACGCGGCACGAATCAGAGAAACCGAAATCATCGCGACCTTCGACGCGCTCGGCCGCGTCCTGGCGCAAGACCTGGTCTCGTTGATCGACGTGCCGCCGCAGGACAACACGTCGATGGACGGCTATGCGATGCGCGCGGTGGACGTGCGCCAAGCCGGCGCCGTACTGCCGCTGTCGCAACGCATCGCCGCAGGGCATGTAGGGGCGCCGCTCGTTGTGGGCACGGCAGCGCGCATCTTCACCGGTGCGCAGGTGCCCGCCGGCGCAGATGCCATCGTCATGCAGGAGCAATGCGAAGCTGTCGGCGACAAGGCCGTGCGCATCAACGCCGTGCCACAGTCAGGCCAATGGATCCGTCGCCGCGGCGAAGACGTGCGCGTCGGCGCGACGGTCCTGGTGCGCGGGTCTCGCATCACGCCACAAGCGCAGGGTCTGGCCGCCACCGTTGGCGCAGCCACGCTGTCTGTCGTTCGCCGCCCGCGCGTCGCCCTGTTTTCCACCGGTGATGAGCTCGTCATGCCGGGCAGCGTGGCACCGCCAGACCTGCCGCCCGGCGCGATCTACAACTCGAACCGCTACACGCTGCGCGGCCTGCTGCAAGCCGCTGGCTGCGACGTGACGGACCTCGGCATCGTGCCCGACCGGCTCGATGCCACGCGCGCCGCGCTGCGCAGCGCGGCGCAACACAACGACTTGATCCTGACCTCGGGCGGCGTTTCGGTGGGCGAAGAAGACCACATCCGCCCCGCGGTCAGCGCCGAGGGCCGCATCGAGCTTTGGCAGGTCGCGATGAAGCCCGGCAAGCCGTTGGCGTTCGGGGCTGTGCGTCGCCAGCACGGCGCCGAGGCACTGTTCATCGGCCTGCCCGGCAACCCGGTATCGAGCTTCGTGACCTTCCTGCTGGCCGTCGCGCCGGTGTTGCGCGCCGTGCAGGGTGCTGATGCGGCGCTGCCGCAAGCTACCCCGATGCGCGCCGACTTCGACTGGCCGCACCCCGACCGGCGCCGTGAGTTCCTGCGCGTGCGCCGCAACGCGCTGGGCGGGCTCGATCTATTTGCAAACCAGAGCTCGGGGGTACTCACCTCGGCGGTATGGGCCGACGGGTTGGTGGATAACCCTCCGTCGCAGACGATTACTCGAGGAGACATGGTGCGCTACCTGTCAATGACCTCGTTGGTCTGCTGAACAACATGTTGATCCAGTTGCGCTATTTCGCCTCATTGCGCGAAGCCCTCGGCTCCGGCGAGACGATCGAGCTGCCCGGCGGCGCCACGGTCGCCGCCGCGCGCGATCTGCTGATCGCGCGCGGCGGCGTGCATGCGCAGATGCTGGCTCGCGGACGCGCGCTGCGCTGTGCTCTCAACCGGCAGATGGCCGATGAACACCAGGTGCTGCATGACAACGCCGAGCTGGCGTTTTTTCCTCCTGTTACCGGCGGCTGAGCGATCTCGCGATCAGCTACGCTTGCAGCCTATGTGCCGCGCTTACTGGCTCTGTTTTCGATGACGACTCCGCTGCCGTTTCCCCAAGTTGCGTCCACGCCTGTGGGCCCGGTGGTGCCGTTGCCGGCGGGTGTTCGCATCGACCGTTTTGTGGTCGAGCAGACGCTGCACCAGGGGCCCCATGGTTTCGCGTACCTCGTGCGGGAACCGGGCCACCATCAGCCACTGGTGCTGCTGGAGTGCTTCCCGCGCGCGCTGGCGATCCGCCAGCCTGACGGCGCGGTCCGCGCGCGCCAGGCCGGCGACGCGATCGCGCTGTCGGTGGTTTGCGAGGCTTTCGTTCAGGACGCGCGTGCGCTGGCCGTGATCGATCACCCGGGTGTGGTCAAGGTGTTCGGCGTGATCAACGCCAACCGCACCGTCTATCGGCTGATGCCGTACGTCGACGCGCAGACGCTCGAAGAGCAGCGCCTCGAACGCGCCGACGCCCCGACCGTCGGCGGCTTGGTGCGTCTGTACGACAAGCTGCTCGATGCGATCGAGGCGTTGCACAAGGCCGGGTTTGTTCACGGCCTCGTGCAGCCTGACCAGATCCTGATCAAGGCCGACGACAACGCGCCGGTGCTGCTGGGCATGGACGGCGTGGCCATGGAGCTCGGCGAAGTAACGATGAGCCCTTGGGCGGCGCCCGAGCAGCAGCAGACGACCCGCTTCGAGCGCATCAATGCCTCCGCCGACCTGTACATGCTGGCGGCGACGATGTGTTTTGCCGCCACCGGCGCGGCGCCGCCTCGGGCCGAGGAGCGGCTGGCCAGCGCAGCGTGGGACCCCGCAGCGCTGCTGGCCGATGTGCCGCTGGGCGGCGGCGATTCGCCGGCGCTGCGCGACGGCTTGATCCAGGCCGTTGTGGCCTCGCTTGCTCTGGCTGCAGCGGCGCGCCCGCAGCGCGCCGACGATGTGCGCCACATCCTGCACCCGCAAGGCCACGGCGCCTTCGTCGCCACCACCGGCCCGGCGCCGCTGTGGGTCGGCGAAGTTCCCGATCGCGACTCGCAATGGGAGACGCTCGAAGGCATGAGCGGCCCGGCGCCGTTGCGCGACAACGTCGACACGCAGATCGTCATGGAGCCGTTCGAGCCGAGCCCACCGGCCGAGCCACGGATCGTGCGCTCGCCGGTGCGTGCCGAGCCGACGCTGGACGCGGCGGCGATGGCGGGCCGCCGCGCGGCCGATGTGGTCGTGCGGCCAAAGCGACGGGGCTTCACGATGGCAGCCGTTGCCGCGGGGGCCACGGTGATTGCAGCGCTGGTCTGGTGGAGCCAGAAGCCGCCTTCGAACTTGGCACTGCCGACATCGCCGCCAGCGACGGTGGTGGTCACGCCAGCGGCGGCCCCTGCGGCTGCGCTGCCCACGCCGACGGCAGCGAGTGCGCTCGTGGTGGCGACAGTCGCTGCCCCCATCGCGCCCACGGCGGCGCGCGAGGAGCCGTCCCGGCCCGCAGTGCCGGCGGTCCAAGCAGAGGCCGAGACTCCGTCGCCCCCGGCTGTGGCGGCCGCCACCGAGCCTGCTCCTGTTGCCAACGTCGCCACGGCAGTCGCTGCGCCGCCCGTCGCCGCCGCGCCGAAGGCAGCCATCAAGGCGCCGGTCAAAGCTGTCCCGAAAGCCGCAGCGCCCAAAGCCGTCGTCAAGCGCAACGAAAAACCCGTTGCCGCCGCCAGCAAGGCCGCGCCGCGTCCCGCAGCAGCCGAAGGCCTGTGCGGCAACCGCACGCAGTTCGCGTACCTGTATTGCATGCAGGAGCAATGCACGCGGGCCGCGCAGCGCAACAACGCGCAGTGCGCTGCGCTGCGCCGCTCTGGCGAACTTCGTTGAGTCAGGCATGAGCGTGGCGGCGCGAGTGCGCATCCAGCACGAAGACTTCGACGTGGCGTGCGAAGTCGCCGCGCTGCGGGCAGGCGATGCCCGAGTCGGCGCGGTGGCCAGCTTCATCGGCACGGTGCGTGATCGCAGTGCGGGTGCCGGGCCGGCCGACACGACGCGCATGGAGCTCGAGCACTACCCAGGCATGACCGAGGCATCGGTCGAGGCGATGATCGACGAAGCGCTGCGGCGTTTCACGATCCTCGGTGCGCGCGTCGTGCACCGCGTCGGGCCGCTCGAGCCGGGTGAGCAGATCGTGCTCGTCGTTGTCACGTCATCGCACCGCGGCGAGGCGTTTTCGGCCTGCGAGTTTCTGATGGACTACCTGAAGACGCAGGCGCCGTTCTGGAAGAAGGAGCATCGGCCCGACGGCAGCGCCGAGTGGGTCGACGCGCGCGTGACGGATGATGCGGCGCTCAAACGTTGGGGCCTCGTCAGCGCCAATGCCGATGCGGCTTTGCCCGCGCGGTGAGCACCGCTGCTGCCTTGTTCGCCGTGTTTGTGGGCGCCGGGCTGGGCGCTTGTGCGCGCTACGGCCTCAACGAAGCCCTCAACCGATGGCTGCCGCCCCTGCCGCTGGGCACGCTGGCTGCCAATCTCATCGGCGGTTATCTCGTCGGCGTGGCGATCGCATTCCTGGCCTGGCGCAGCGACCTGTCGCCGCTGTGGCGCCTGTTCTGCATCACCGGGGTGCTCGGCGGCCTGACGACGTTCTCCACCTTCTCGGCCGAAGTCGTGCTGTCGCTGGAGCGCGGCGAGCCGGGCTGGGCACT
>JANOEG010000209.1:0-8827 GCA_031413095.1 Burkholderiales bacterium
GTAGCTTCTTTGGAAACGGAAAAAACAAATATACATACCAGTGCCCGGTCTTTACCTGGCATGGGAGGCGTTGAAAGCGCCTGAAGGCAGCACGACAGTCCTCAACGCTGCCAACGAAATGGCGGTAGCGGCGTTCTTGGAGGGTGTGATCCGATTCACCGACATCCACCGCGTCAACGAGCAAACCATCGAAGCTGTGCTGCCTGCTGCGGCCGACAGCACGACGATTGCAGATCTTCTGGCGCTCGATGAGCGCGCCCGCAGTGTGGCCCACAGCCTCATCAAGAAAGTGACATGCTGACCACCATCCTCGCCTTCATCGTCACGCTGGCGATCCTCATCGTGGTTCATGAGTGGGGCCACTACAAGGTGGCTCGCCTGTGCGGCGTCAAGGTGCTGCGCTTCTCGGTCGGCTTTGGTCGCACGCTGTGGCGCCGTCAGCATGGCGACACCGAGTTCGTCGTCGCCGCACTGCCGCTCGGCGGCACGTGAAGATGCTCGACGAGCGTGAAGAAGCAGTCGCGCCTGGCGAACTCGATCAGGCCTTCAACCGCAAGTCGCTGAAGCAGCGTGCCGCGATCGTTGCGGCCGGCCCGGCGGCGAACCTGATCCTGGCGGTGCTGCTCTACGCGGCGCAGAACTGGATCGGCATCGAAGAGCCGAAGGCGGTGTTGTCGGCGCCGGTGGCGGGCAGCCTCGCCGAGCGCGCGGGGCTGCGCTCGGGCGATTGGGTGCAGCGCTGGAGCCGCGACGGCGGCGAAGAAGCCAAAGACATCCGGTCGATGACCGATCTGCGCTGGCAGATCATGCAGGCTGCGCTCGACGGCGAGCCGCTGCGCCTCGAAGTCAGCGACGCGTCGGGCCGCGGTACGCGCCAGCTGACGTTGGCGCTCGACGGCACCGAGAAGCGCGAAGTCGACGGCAAGTTCCTGACGCAGGTTGTGGGCCTGTCGCCACCCTACGCGCCGCCCGTGATGGGCGATCCGGTGCGTGACGGACCTGCGGACAAAGCCGGGCTGAAGAGCGGCGACGTGGTGCTGCGCGTCGATGGTCAGCCCGTGGGCGACGCCCATCAACTGCGCACGCGCATCCGCCAGCTCGCAGCCGATGGCAGCGCAAAGCCGATGCTGTGGACGGTGCAACGGGCTGGCGTCGGAGGGGCGCCGCTGGAGCTGACGGTGCAGCCGCGCGTCATGAACGAGAACGGCCAGCGCTTCGGCCGCATTGATTCGATCGTGGGCAAGGTGCCCGAGGTGGTGACCGTGCGCACCGGCATCTGGGACGGCCTGGTGCGCGGCGCCTCGCTGACCTGGGAACAATCAGTGCTCACGGTCAAGATGTTTGGTCGCATGCTGATCGGCGAGGCATCGCTGAAAAACATCTCCGGGCCGATCACGATCGCCGACTATGCGGGTCAGTCCGTCGAGCGCGGACTGGCGTACTACATCGGCTTCCTGGCGCTGGTCAGCGTCGGCCTGGGCGTCATCAACCTGATGCCGGTGCCGATGCTCGATGGCGGACACCTCATGTATTATCTTTTCGAGGGTTTGACGGGCCGGCCCGTGCCCGATGCGTGGCTGGTCTGGCTCCAGCGTGCCGGTGCTGCGGTGTTGCTGATGATGATGACCCTTGCCTTCTACAACGATCTCGCGCCCCGACTGGGTTTGCAGTAACGCTGCTGCTGCGCCACTGGCCCTCGATGCACTTCCTCCCCGCTCCCTATTTGCTGCGCCCCGTTGCGGCCTGCGTGCTGATCGTGGCCGCGCTCTCGGCGTCCCAGGTTCATGCTGCTGAGCCGTTTGCCATCGAAGACATCCGCGTCGAGGGCCTGCAGCGCACCGACCCGGGCACCGTTTTCGCCTCGCTGCCGTTTCGGGCCAGCGACACCTACAGTGATGAGAAGGGCGCCGCCGCGCTGCGCGCACTCTTCGCCACCGGCCTGTTCAAGGACGTGCGCATCGAGATCGATGGCAAGGTCGTGGTGGTGATCGTCGAGGAACGTTCGATCATCGCCAACGTCAGCTTTGTCGGCCTGAAGGAGTTCGACACCGACACGCTTTCAAAGGCGCTCAAAGACTCCGGGATCGGCGAGGGCCTGCCTTTCGACCGGGCGCTGGTCGACCGCGCCGAACAGGAGATTAAGCGTCAGTACCTGACGAAGAGCCTGTACGGCGCCGAAGTGACGACGACGATCACGCCGCTGGAGCGCAACCGTGTCAACGTCGTCTTCACGATGAACGAGGGTGAGTCGGCCAAGATCCGCGAGATCCGCATCGTCGGCAACAAGGCATTTTCGGAAAGCACCTTGACCGGCCTGATGGGCCGCAGCACCGGCGGCTGGCTCACTTGGTACACCAAAACCGACCGCTACTCGCGCAGCGAACTCAACGCCGACCTGGAAACGATCCGCGCCTATTACACGAATCGCGGCTATCTCGAATTCGATGTCGAATCAACGCAGGTCACGATCTCACCGGACAAACAGGACATCAGCATCACGATCTCGGTGCGTGAGGGTCAGCCCTACACGGTGACCGCGGTGCGCCTCGAGGGCGACTACCTCGGTCGCGACGAAGACTTCAAGCGGCAGGTGCGCATCAAGCCGGGGGATCCTTATCGCAGCGCCGACGTGGCAGCCACGTCCAAGGCCTTTGCTGATCTCTTCGGCCAGTTCGGCTACGCCTTCGCACGCGCCGACGCGCGGCCCGAGATCGATCGCGCCGCCGGACAGGTGGTTGTCGTGCTGAACGCCGACCCACAGCGCCGTGTCTATGTGCGCCGCGTCAACGTCGCCGGCAACGACCGCACGCGCGACGAGGTTGTCCGCCGCGAGTTCCGCCAGCTTGAGTCGGCCTGGTACGACGGTGACCGCATCAAGCTTTCGCGTGACCGCGTTGATCGCCTCGGCTTCTTCAAGGAAGTCAACGTCGAGACCGACGAAGTGCCGAACAGCCCGGATCAGGTCGATCTGACACTGAAGGTGGTCGAAAAGCCCACGGGCAACTTGCTCGTCGGCGCCGGCTACTCGTCCAGCGACAAGCTGTCGTTCACCGCGTCGATCAAGCAAGAGAATGTCTTTGGCTCGGGCAACTACCTCGGCATCGAGCTCAACACCAGCCAGTCGAACCGCAACCTGGTGCTGTCCACGGTCGATCCGTACTTCACGGTCGATGGCATCTCGCGCGCGATTGATGTGTTTTACCGCACCAGCTCGCCAATCAACAGCCGCGGCGAGGAGTACAAGCTCGTCACGCCCGGCGCCGCCATCCGCTTCGGTGTGCCGTTCTCCGACTTCGACACCGTGTTTTTCGGCATCGGCTTCGAGCAGACGCGAATCTCTGGCGTGGTCACGAACAAGAGCTACAAGGACTACCGCGAGCTCTACGGCGCCAACAGCACAGCACTGCCGCTGACCATCGGCTGGGCACGCGATCAGCGCGACAGCCTGCTCGCGCCGACGCGGGGCCGCTACCAGCGCGCCAACTTCGAATGGTCGGTGGCTGGCGACGTCAAGTACCTGCGCACCAACCTGCAGTACCAGGAGTACTTCCCGATCACCAGCCGCTTCACCTTGGGCCTCAATGCCGAACTGGGCTGGGGAAAAGGGCTGGGCGACAAACCGTACCCGATCTTCAAGAACTTCTACGGCGGGGGCCTGGGCTCGGTGCGTGTCTTCCAGCAGGGCTCTCTCGGCACTGTGGACGTGACCAACAACTACATCGGCGGCAACCGCAAGTTCAATCTCAACGGCGAACTCTATGTGCCGGTGCCGGGCAGCGGCAACGACAAGACGCTGCGCCTGTTCGGTTTCATGGATGCCGGCAACGTCTGGGGCGAGAGCGAAAAGATCAAGGCCGACAGCCTTCGCGCCTCCGTCGGCGTCGGCCTGTCTTGGGTCTCGCCGGTAGGGCCGCTCAAGCTGTCCTGGGGCACCCCGATCAAGAGTGACCCGAAAGATAGAATCGAGAAGTTCCAATTCCAGATCGGCACCGCATTCTGATGAACACGTGGAAGACTCTTGCCGCGATGGTGGCCTTCGGCGCCGCGGCCACGCTGGCGCATGGCCAGGAGCTGAAAATCGGCTATGTGAACAGCGAGCGCGTGATGCGCGAAGCCGTGCCTGCCAAGGCGGCGCAGGCCAAGCTCGAAACCGAGTTCAGCAAGCGCGAGAAGGATCTGACCGACCTCGGAGCGCGCCTGAAGACAGCAGCCGACAAGCTGGAGAAGGATGCGCCGACGTTGTCCGAAACCGAGCGCAGCCGCCGTCAGCGCGATCTTGTCGAACAGGACCGCGAGTTCCAGCGCAAGCGCCGTGAATTCCAGGAAGATCTGAACACGCGCAAGAACGAAGAGCTGTCTGCGGTGCTCGAACGCGCCAACAAGGTGATCAAGCAGATCTTCGACCAGGAAAAGTACGATCTGATCGTGCAGGACGCTGTGCACTGGAGCGCCCGGGTCGACATCACCAAGAAGGTGATCGACGCGCTCAACGCCGGCAAGTAAACGGCTGGAGCACTTCGGCGATGCGCGTCACCGTCGCCGAGATCGTGGCCCGCCTCGCGGGGCAATGTGTTGGCGACGCAACTGTTGTCATTGACCGCATTGCCACGCTCGAAGCGGCTGGTCCGTCGCAGATCGCCTTTCTCGCCAACCCACGCTACCGAGCGCAGCTCGCGAGCACGCGGGCAGGGTGTGTGATCGTCGCGCCGGACCTGGCCGAAGAAGCGGCGGCGCGTGGCTCCGCCATCGTCACGCCCGACCCCTATCTGTACTACGCGCGGCTGTCTCAGTGGTGGGCCGCCAGCGACAGCGCTGCCCAGGTCGGCGTGCACGCCAGTGCCGTGGTCGAGGCCGGCGCGCGCATCGCGCCGAGCGCCACGATCGGTGCGCTCAGCTACATCGGCGCCAACGCGGTGATCGGCGAGAACACGCGTATTGCTCCCCGTGTCACAGTCGGCGAACGCTGCGTCATCGGTGAACGCTGCATCCTCCACAGCGGTGTCGTCATCGGCGCCGATGGCTTCGGGTTTGCGCCGAACGGACGTGGCGACGACAGCCATTGGGAGAAGATCGCGCAGCTCGGCGCAGTGCGCATCGGCAACGACGTCGAGATCGGCGCCAACACCTGCGTCGATCGCGGGGCGCTTGGCGACACGGTGATCGAAGATGGCGTCAAGCTCGACAACCTGATCCAGATCGGCCACAACGTGCGCGTCGGTGCGCACAGCGCGATGGCCGGTTGCGTCGGCGTGGCCGGCAGCGCAAAAATCGGCAGGCATTGCACCTTCGGCGGCGGCGCGATCGTGCTCGGCCACCTCGAACTGGCCGACCATGTGCACATCACTGCCGCCACAGTGGTCAGCCGCTCGATTGCCAAGCCAGGCCAGTACAGCGGCATGTTTCCCATCGACGACAATGCCTCCTGGGAAAAAAATGCCGCAACGCTGCGGCAGTTGTACTCGCTGCGCGAACGTCTTCGCGCCCTGGAAAAGAGACTGCCCTGAACGAGCCGATGGACATCCACCGCATCCTCAAGCGCTTGCCGCACCGCTACCCGTTTCTGCTTGTTGATCGAGTGCTCGAGCTCGAGAAGAACGTGCGCATCAAAGCGTTGAAGAACGTGACCATCAACGAGCCATTCTTCAGCGGCCATTTTCCTGCGCGGCCAGTGATGCCGGGCGTCCTGATGCTCGAAGCGTTGGCACAAACCGCGGCGCTGCTGTCCTTCGAGTCGATGGATGTCGAGCCGGGCGATGACATGGTGGTTTACTTCGTGGGCATCGACGGCGCGCGCTTCAAGCGGCCGGTCGAACCGGGCGATCAATTGGTGCTCGAAGCGAGCCTCGAGCGTGCCAAGTCCGGCATCTATAGATACAAGACGCGTGCCTCGGTCGGCAGCCAAACCGCAGTCGAGGCCGAGTTGATGTGCACGATGAGAAAGGTCGCCTGACACCGTGGCGCCGCTCATTCACCCAACGGCGTTGGTGTCATCGGGCGCAGAACTGGACAGCACGGTCACTGTCGGGCCGTATGCCGTCATCGGCGACGGGGTTTGCATTGGCGCCGGCACCACCATTGGCGCCCACAGCGTGATCGAAGGCCCGACGACGATCGGCCGCGACAACCGCATCTTCACGCATGCTGCACTCGGCGCTGCGCCGCAGGACATGAAGTACCGTGGCGAGCCGACGCAGCTTTCGATCGGCGACCGCAACACCATCCGCGAGTTCTGCACCTTCAACCGCGGCACCGCGCAGGACGTGGGCGTGACGCGCATCGGCGACGACAACTGGATCATGGCCTACGTGCACATCGCGCACGACGTGCAGCTTGGCTCGCGGGCGATCCTGGCCAACAACGCCACGCTGGCCGGCCATGTGCACATCGGCGACTGGGTCATCGTCGGCGGCCTGACCGGCGTGCACCAGTTCTGCAAGATCGGTGCGCATGCAATGACGGGCTTCCAGAGCCATGTCTCGCAGGATGTGCCGCCGTTCATGATGGCCGCGGGGAACCCGCTGTCGATTGCCGGCATCAACGCCGAGGGCCTGCGTCGGCGCGGTTACTCCAAAGAGCGCGTCGCGCTGGTCAAGCAGATGCATCGGCTGGTTTATCGCGATGGCCTGACGCTCGACAACGCCAAGGCGGCGGTCGCTGCGTTGCGAGGGTCGGTCGAAGGTGGCGATGTGGATGTAAACATGCTGCTCGATTTTCTCGCCGCATCGACGCGCGGCATAGCTCGATAACGCAGCACCACGATGCGGCTTGCTTTGGTCGCCGGTGAGGCTTCGGGCGACCTTCTTGCCGGCCTGTTGCTCGGCGGCTTGAAGCAGCGCTGGCCGGCGCTGCAAACCTTCGGCATCGGCGGGCCACGCATGGCCGAGCAACACTTCAGTGCCTGGTGGCCTCACGACAAGCTTGCGGTGCGCGGCTACGTCGAGGTGCTGCGCCACTACCGCGAGATCAAAGGCATTCGCGACGCACTGTTCGAGCGGCTCGTTGCCGACAAGCCCAATGCGTTCATCGGTGTCGATGCGCCCGACTTCAACCTCGATCTCGAACTCAAACTGCGCAACTCGGGCGTGAAGGCGATCCACTTCGTCTGCCCGTCGATCTGGGCCTGGCGAGCGGGCCGCACCCGCAAGATCGCACGCAGCACCGACCACGTGCTGTGCCTGTTTCCGTTCGAGCCCGAACTGTTGAAGCGTCATGGCATCGCCGCCACCTACGTCGGCCATCCGCTGGCCGACGCGATCGATTTGAACGTGCCACGCAGCGCCGCCCGGGCCGCGCTGGGTTTCGATGTTGCTCGGCCGCTGGTGGCCGTGCTGCCCGGCAGCCGCCGCTCGGAGATCGAAGCGATTGCGCCGACGTTCGCGGCCACCGTGGCCTTGCTCGCCAGCGCGCGGCCCGATCTGCGCTTCGTCTTGCCGGTGGTCCCCGGATTGCGCGCATTGGTCGAGCCGCTGATCGAACGACACGCACCCGACGCTCCGATCACGCTGCTCGAAGGCCGTTCGCACGACGCCCTGGCTGCCTGCGACGTGACCCTGATCGCCAGCGGCACGGCCACGCTCGAAGCGGCGCTGTTCAAGCGGCCGATGGTGATCGCGTACAAAATGAACGCTTTGTCCTGGCAGATCATGAAGCGCATGCAGCTACAGCCCTGGGTCGGACTGCCCAACATCCTGTGCCGCGAGTTCGTCGTGCCCGAGCGCATCCAGGGTGAAGCCACGCCGCCGCAACTCGCGGCCGACGTGCTCGCTTGGCTGGACGCGCCGCAGCGCAGTGAGTCGCTGCGACAGCGTTTCACCGATCTGCACCATCAGCTACGGCGCGACACCGCACGCACCGCCACCGATGCCATCGCGAAGATCGTCGGCCAAGCCTAGACAGCTGGCGCTGCAATGGACGACGCCCGGCTTGTTCGCCGGCGTCGATGAAGTCGGCCGTGGCCCACTGGCCGGGCCGGTGGTGGCTGCGGCAGTGATCCTCGATGACTTGCAGCCGATCAAGGGCCTGCGCGACTCCAAGGCGCTCGGCCCGGCGACGCGCACGCGTCTGGCCGCCGAGATCCGGGCCAAGGCGCTGTGCGTGTGCATCGCGCAGGCGAGCGTCGAAGAGATCGACCGCTTGAACATCCTTCAAGCGACGATGCTCGCAATGCAGCGCGCCGTGCAAGGGCTGCGCCTTGTGCCGGCGTATGTGCTGGTCGATGGCAACCGCTTGCCTCGGCTGGCTATGCCCGCCGAGGCCATCGTCAAAGGCGATGCCAAGGTGGCGGCGATTGCGGCAGCATCGATCGTCGCCAAAGTGCATCGCGACGAGCTGCTGACGCAACTGCATGAGGTGCACCCGCAATACGGCTTTGCCGGCCACAAGGGCTACCCGACGCCGGAGCACTTGGCGGCCTTGCGCGAGCACGGCGCTTGCGGTGTGCACCGCCGCAGTTTTGCGCCGGTGGCGGCGGTGTTGAGCGGTCCTGTCGCATGACATCCGGTGTGGCCATCATCACCGCACGCGACAACCCGCTGCTGGTGCGGCTGCGCCGCTTGCAGCGCAGTGGCACGGCCTACCGCAAAGTCGGCGAGTTGTGGCTCGAAGGCGTGCACCTGTGCAGCGCGTTGCGCTCGCGCGGCCAGGTGCCATTGCAGGCTGTCATCAGCGAGTCGGCCTTTGCGCAACCGGTGTTGCGTGAGCTGGCCGATTCGGCGCCTCGTGTGAGCTGCGTCAGCGATGCGCTGTTCGCCAGCGTGAGTGAGTTGCCATCGCCGGTTGGCATCGGCTTTGTGATCGATGTGCCTGCTGCTCCAGCCCTGCAAGCTGC
>JANOEG010000210.1:0-7416 GCA_031413095.1 Burkholderiales bacterium
GGCGGGACTCACTGCACGCGCAGATTCGTCGGTGCCGGCAAAGGCGTTGCCACCACGTTGGACACCGGACCGATGTACGACTTGGCGACGACCACGTTGTCGTACCACTTGCGGTCGGCGCGGGAAGGGTTGTTCTTGCCGTGAAGCTCGAGTTGGATCTGATCAACCTTCACATTCGTCGTGTCGCGCATTCGCAGATTCGGAAAGTCTGCAACAAGCGCGCCGTCGATCCAAACTGCGACGCGGCCGTCGCGCTGGCCCGGCGTGTTGAGCTTCACCATGAGTTCGTACGAGTACCAACGGTCGGTCTGTGGCGTGAAGTTCGGACGCGACACGAAGGTTGGTCCGAAATCGCCGGGTGTCCTGTCGAAAGGGATCACCGTGCCTGTCGGATAAATATGGTCGCCCCACTGGGAACGCTGCTCCGGGTGGTAGGCGTAGACATTGGTCGGGCCCGGGTAGGCCTCGCCGTAGTACACACTGTTCTCGACCATGTAGAGAAAGAAGTCGCTCCCGTTCGGAATGTTGCCAGGTCCTGGGTAGGCACCCGAAATTCGGATGCCGTTGTGACCTTCCGTGGTGCCGTCAAAGCCGGCTTCGAACTTGGTGTACGCACGAACGAAGACGACGTCCTGCTTCACCGCAAGGTTTTTTACGACCGCATTCGCGACCTCGCTGCCCGTCTGCGGCATCGTCATCTCGAGGGCCTTCGCCCCCCCGAAAAAGGTTCCTGCCGCGGTGGAAATCCTCGTGTTGCTGCTCTGGTAGTAATTGCTCCACTTGCCGCCCGAGGTAAGAGCCGACGCGCTGGAGTACGACTCGAAGTCGTCCGCAAAGAGGACTGCCGGGTCCGCCGCGATGCCGCTGTCCCCCGCATACCGCGAGGCGATACCGGAATTGCCCGTTGGAAGTGCCTGGGCTACGGCGAAAGTCGCATGCAGTGCAATCGCCGCACCGAAGACAAATCCGCGCGCTCTATTGACAGTCATCGGTTTCTCCGTTGCGGTCAGCGCAGGGCGCACGCAAGAGTCATGGAACAAGCTTGGACACTTCATTGGAATACGCACTCTCATTTCCCTGCCCGTCAATAGAAGTCACGGCGTAATAGTAGGTGGCGCCTCTTCGCAAGCCAGTTGCCGTGAACATACTGGAACTGCCTGCAGCCAGACCCGAGCCCGGATTCTGCGCATAGACCCGCGACGCCGAGCCGTAGTAGACACGGTAGCCGGTAACAGCCGCTGAGCTCGTAGCCGTCCAGGACAGCACAGCGGTGCCGGTGAAGTCGGGTGCTGGTGCCGGAGTGGGTGCTGGTGCCGGAGTGGGTGCTGGTGCCGGAGTGGGTGCTGGTGCCGGAGCCGGTGCTGGTGCCGGAGCCGGTGCTGGCACCGGAGCGGGTGCTGGCACCGGAGCGGGTGCTGGCACCGGAGCGGGTGCCGGCGCCGGAACGGGCGCTGGCGCCGGCGACGGTGCTGGTGCTGTAGCCTTCGACGCAGTGACGTAGTCGCAATGCTTGCTCAAACGCGGAACCGGATCGCCGAATGAGGCGTCGCTGCATGACACCGCTCCGGACACGGTCTTGTAAAAGTACGCGCCGCGAGCGCCGTAGCGAACCAGCCGTGTACTTGGCGTCGCACAAGTGGCGCCCTCGGACGCACAGTAAGTCCAACTGACCCGTCGCCGCCCTTCAGCGTCTTCCCTGTCGTCGGTCGACGCGACTTCGGCCGAGTCGACCGCGCTCTCGTCCGAACCATCGGCGGCACCACCACACGCGGCAAGCACGGTCACGGCCACCGGCCACAGCTTATGAAGTTGACGCCAATTTGCTTTGGCTTTGCTCATTGTTGGATTCCCAATCGACGTTCCATCCCAATCCCACCTCGCGTCCGTTGTCCAATCGCCTAGCTCCGTCGCACTTCAAGAGGGGGCCAACAGCAATGAAAAACGGTCGTGACACGGGAGACGTTCTTGAAGCCGTCGCCGCACTCAAGTGCGGTCGGTTAGCGGCCGGAAGCCACTTCGCTGGTCAGTTGGTGCACGGCTGGCCGGGTTTCGATGGCTGCCATACACCACTAAAGAGCGTTGATACTTCCTTGGAGATGGACCTTATCGGAGGTTCCGAGAGGGTCTGCGACAGTGCGCAACTGGGGGAAACACCTTTTTGCGGCGGTACACCCCCCTAAGTCAGGGGAGTCTGATCCTGTGGACGCTCGCGTGAAGAAGGCAAGTCTTCGCTCATCGCCAGTGTCCAAGCGGGTTTCCGCCCTGCGGCGGATCGAAGCATGCACAACCACAGGCACCCCGCACCATCGCGGAGCAACCCTCATTTCGGCGCCTTCACCGCACTTACAAATGGAGGAAATCACTACGCAATGCGCACGATCGGCACTTGATGCGCCATCTTCCGTTCGTGAAGTGGGTCACGGTCCGCTTTGGGGACCCGGGCCTGGCCTAAGAAAGTGCTGCGCGCGTAGCGCGACGGCCGATCGAGTGGTACTCGAAACCAAAGCTGGCCAGCAGCTCGGGCTGATAGAGATTGCGCCCGTCGAAGACAAGCGGCGTCTTCAGCGCTTTGCGCATGGCCTCGAAGTCAGGTGTGCGGAATTCTTTCCACTCGGTCGCGATCAGTAGCGCGTCGGCTCCGTGCAGCACTGCCTCGGCCGTCTCCGCGATCGAAAAGCCTGGCAAATCTCCCAGCACACGCTGCGCCTCGGCGGCAGCGACCGGGTCGTAGGCGCGAACACACGCACCTCGGCGCAACAATTCGCGCACGAGCGTCAGCGACGGAGCTTCGCGCATGTCGTCGGTCTTGGGTTTGAAAGCCAGGCCCCATAGCGCCAGCGTCTTGCCGGACAGATCAGCGCCCAGGCGCTGCACCACTTTGTCGACGAGCACCAGTTTCTGCTGCTCGTTGACGGCCTCTACGGCAGGCAGCAACTGAAGCTGCACACCGGCTTCCGAAGCTGATCGCACCAACGCCTTCACATCCTTGGGGAAACAAGAGCCGCCGTAGCCGATGCCGGGATACAAGAACTGCGAGCCGATGCGGGGGTCGGAGCCGATGCCCAGGCGCACCTGCTCGATGTCGGCACCGACGCGTTCGGCAACACGCGACAGCTCGTTCATGAAGCTGATGCGCGTGGCCAGCATCGAGTTGGCGGCGTACTTGGTGAATTCGGCGCTGCGCACGTCCATCATCAGCACGCGGTCGCGATTGCGCACGAAGGGGGCGTAGAGCGAGCGCATCAGCAGGATCGCGCGCTCGTCGTCGGCGCCGATCACCACACGGTCGGGCCGCATGAAGTCGGCCACCGCAGCGCCTTCCTTGAGGAACTCGGGGTTCGAGACCACGGCGAAGTCCACGCGCACGTTTCGCTTCTTCAGCTCTTCGGCAATCACCGCATTTACCTTGTCGCCGGTACCCACCGGCACGGTGCTCTTGTCGATCACCACCTTGTAGTCGGTCATCAGGCGGCCGATGTCGCGCGCCGCAGCCAGCACATACTGGAGGTCGGCAGAGCCGTCCTCGCCCGGTGGGGTTCCCACCGCGATGAAGAGCAACGTGCCATGCGCAACCGCACGTGCCAGATCGGTTGTGTACTGCAATCGTCCCGCCGCCGCGTTGCGTTGCGCCACTTCCGCCAGGCCCTCTTCATGGATCGGCATGACACCCGATTCGAGCAAGCGCACTTTCTTGTCGTCGATGTCCAGGCACAACACATGGTTGCCCATCTCGGCCAAGCAAGCGCCGGTGACGAGACCGACATAACCGGTGCCGATGATCGTGATCTTCATGGGGTGGATACCTTTGTTCGAATGCTTGCGGCATGCATCCTAGCGGGCGAGCCGAGCGGGGGGAACGCTCAAACTGGGTGGAGCGCGAACAGCCCGGCCGACGGCGGCGTGGCTGGCAGCAACTCCGTGACCCCGCTTCGTGCGTATGCCACCGCGCCCGCGGTGAAGGACATCCCCATTGGTCAGTTGGTGGACTTCGACTACAAGGGTCGTGGCTACCACCTTCGCCACCAATGAAAAGATCGCCTCTCGACCTGCGCAGCGCCCGCTGGTTCGCGCCCGACGACTTCCGCTCCTTCGGCCACCGCTCGCGCGTGCTGCAGATGGGTTATGCCGCGGCCGACTACGTTGGCAAGCCGGTGATCGCGATCGTCAATACGTGGAGCGATGCCAACCAGTGCCACTCGCACTTCAAGCAGCGCGTCGAAGACGTCAAGCGCGGCGTCTTCCAGGCGGGCGGCTTTCCGCTCGAGCTGCCGGCCATCAGCCTGTCGGAGAGCCTGGTCAAGCCAACCACGATGCTCTACCGCAATTTCCTCGCGA
Organism: Burkholderiales bacterium; assembly: GCA_031413095.1. Lineage (GTDB taxonomy): Bacteria > Pseudomonadota > Gammaproteobacteria > Burkholderiales > Burkholderiaceae_C > CADEEN01. The sequence continues at coordinate 4,336 of JANOEG010000210.1, forward strand.
TGGAAACCGAAGAGCTGCTGCGCTCGCACCCGGTGGACGGCGCGGTGCTGATGGGCGGCTGCGACAAGACGACGCCCGGCCTGACGATGGGCGCGCTGTCGATGGGCCTGCCGTTCATCTACCTGCCCGCCGGCCCGATGCTGCGCGGCAACTGGAAAGGCCAAGTGCTCGGCTCAGGCTCGGACGCCTTCAAGTACTGGGACGAGCGCCGCGCGGGGCGCTTGTCGGATGAAGCCTGGAGCGAAATGGAAGCCGGCATCGCGCGTAGCCATGGCACCTGCATGACTATGGGCACCGCTTCCACGATGATGGGCATCGCCGAGGCCGTGGGCTTGACGCTGCCCGGCGCGTCGAGCATCCCGGCCGCCGATGCCAACCACATCCGCATGAGCGCCGAGTGCGGACGCCGCATCGTCGCCATGGTCGAAGAAGATCTGACGCCGGCCAAGCTGCTCACGCGTGCCAACTTCGACAACGGCATCGCCTGCGCGATGGCGATGGGTTGCTCCACCAACGCCATCATTCATCTGATCGCGATGTCGCGCCGCGCCGGCCACCCGTTGACGCTCGACGACTTCGACGGCGCGAGCCGCAAGGTGCCAGTGATCGCCAACATCCGGCCGAGTGGCGACAAGTACTTGATGGAAGACTTCTTCTACGCCGGCGGTCTGCCGGCGCTGCTCAAGCGCATCGAAGGCCATCTGAAAACAGACGCGCGCACCGTCAACGGCAAGACCCTCGGCGAGAACATCGTCGGCGCCGAAGTCTTCAACGACGACGTGATCCGCCCGCTAGGCAACCCAATCTACGCCGAAGGCGCACTCGCTGTGTTGAAAGGCAACCTCGCGCCCGACGGCGTCGTCATCAAGCCCAGCGCCTGCGCGCCGCACCTGCTGCAACACGCGGGCCGCGCCCTGGTGTTCGACGACTACCCGGCGTTGAAGCGCGCAGTCGATGACCCCGAGCTCGACGTCACCGGCAACGACATCCTCGTGCTGCGCAATGCCGGCCCCAAGGGCGCCGGCATGCCCGAGTGGGGCATGCTGCCGATCCCGACCAAGTTGCTGAAGGCCGGCGTCAAAGACATGCTGCGCCTGTCCGATGCGCGCATGAGCGGCACCAGCTACGGCGGCTGTCTGCTGCACTGCTCGCCGGAGGCCGCGGTCGGCGGCCCGCTGGCGCTGGTGCACAGCGGCGACACCATCAGCGTCGATGTACCGGCGCGCACCATCCATCTTCACGTCGGCGAAGACGAACTCGCGCGCCGCAAGGCCGCGTGGTCACCGCCACCCGCGCGCTATCAACGTGGCTACGGCTGGATGTTCAGCCGCCACATCCTGCAGGCCAACGAAGGCTGCGACTTCGACTTTCTCGAAACGGCGTTCGGCGCGGCCGTGCCCGAACCCGTCATCTACTAAGGAGACCCTCACGCCATGACCACACGCCGCCTCCTCCTCGCCTCCAGCGCTGCTTTCATCGCAGTGCCCTCGCTGGCCGCCACCTGGCCCGACAAGCCGCTGACCATCGTCGTGCCCTTTCCGCCCGGCGGCACGTCGGACGTGATCGCGCGGCTCATCAGCGCACCGCTGGGCGAGATGCTCAAGACCACCGTCATCGTCGAGAACAAGACGGGCGCCAACGGCGCCATCGGCGCGGCCGCGGTCGCGCAGTCGAGCAACGAGCACAGCATGCTGTTGTCGGACATGTCGTCGCTGGCCATCAACGCGGTGATGGACAAGTCGCTGCCGTACAAGCCGGCGCAGCTTTCCGGCGCAACGATGCTGGCCTACTCGCCGCATCTGCTGTGCACACACCCGTCGGTGCCCGCCAACAACATCAAGGAACTCGCCGAGCTGTCGAAGAAGAAGCCGATCAACCTCGCTTCGTCGGGCATCGGCTCGGCGAATCACCTCGGCGCGGTCGAGATCGCGCTGGCCACCGGCATGAAGTTCGTGCACGTGCCCTTCCGCGGCGGCGCGCAGAGCATCGCCGACGTCGCCGCCGGCAACACGCAGCTGGTGTTGAACGGCATGCTGGCCACGCTGCCGCTGGTGCAAGGCGGGAGGCTGAAGCTGCTCGGCATTTCCAAACGCACGCGCATGGCGCTGCTGCCCGACGCACCGACCATCGCCGAGCAAGGCGTGAAGGACTTCGAGAGCGGCACCTATCAGGGCATTGCGATCCCGTCGACGATGAACAAGGCCAACGCTGAGAAGCTCGCCGCCGCGCTGATCGCGGTCATCCGCATGCCCGATCTGCGCGCCAAGCTCGCAGCGGCCGGTGCCGAGGTCATGACCTCGACACCGAAGGAAACCAGCGAGTTCCTGACGCGCGAAGGCAAGCGTTGGAGCGAGTTGATCGCACGCGCCGGCAACCAGCTCGAAGGCAACGCCTGACATCGTGACGGCCATCGACCGGCTGGAGTCTTTCGCCAGCAAACTCTTCGCCGCCGCCGGCATGGACACCGCCATCGCCGCGACGATGGCGCATCTGCTCGTACTCACCGACGCGATGGGCCGGCGCACGCACGGCTTGGCGATGGTGCCGCTGTACCTGGCCGAGATCGCCAAGGGCACGATGACAACAAGCGGCGAGCCGACGGTGGTGAAGCAGCGCGGCGTGGTCGCGCTGTGGGACGGCGAGTACCTGCCCGGCCAGTTCGTCATCGCGCGCGCAATCGACTGGGCCGTGCCGCGCGCGGCCGAACAAGGCATCGCTGCGGTGACGGTTCGCCGCAGCCACCACATCGGCTGCCTGGCGGCGTTGGCCAAACGCGCGGTCGATCAAGGCTTCATCGCACTGATCGCCAACTCCGACCCGGCGGGCGCGCGCGTCGCGCCCTATGGCGGTACCGAAGCGCTGTTCACGCCCGACCCGTTCGCCTTCGGCTACCCGGGCACACCGAACCCGGTGCTGGTGGACATCTGCGCCTCGATCACCACGACGTCGATGACGCGGCAGAAAGTGGCCGAGGGCACGCAGTTCGATCAACCGTGGCTGCTCGCCCACACTCACAACGAGTCTGGGGTCGGGGGAGGGCGACAGGGTGGCCAATCGAGCATCTGGGGAATTCAGCATGAC
>JANOEG010000211.1:0-8293 GCA_031413095.1 Burkholderiales bacterium
CATGTTGACGCGGTAGCGGTCGATGAACCAGCGGATCAACTTCGTCGTCAGCGCGCCGACGCGTGCGCGCGCGATCTCGCCGGCCAGCAACGTCAGCGCCTGCTTGGGCAAGAAGTACTGCGGCAGGACCGCCATGCGGTACGACACGAGCAACTCGCCCGTGTCCGCGTCGAATCGTGGCCGTGTCATGCACATCGAGCAGGCGATTGCGGGTGCCCAAGCAGGCGCTGACGCTGTTGGCCGGCGAGATCGCGCGTGCGCGCGGCGGCGAGATGGCGACGAAGTTGATCCGCTGGTTCATCGAACGCTACCGCGTCAACATGGCCGAGGCCGCGAACCCCGACCCGGCGGCCTACGCGACCTTCAACGACTTCTTCACCCGCGCCCTCGCGCCCGGCGCGCGTCCGCTGGCGCGGGCTGATTGGGTCAGCCCGGTCGATGGCGCGATCAGCCAGCTCGGCGCGATCGACGGCGACGCTATCCTGCAGGCCAAAGGCCACACCTACACCGTGCAGGCACTGGTCGGCGGCGATGCCGAACTCGCGCGGCCTTTCCTCAATGGCCACTTCGCAACGCTGTACCTTTCGCCGAAGGATTACCACCGCATCCACATGCCGTGCGGCGGCACGCTGCGCCGCATGATCCATGTGCCGGGCGATCTGTTTTCCGTCAACCCGACGACAGCGCGCGGCGTGCCGGGGCTGTTCGCGCGCAACGAGCGCGTTGTCTGTGTGTTTGACGGCGAGCGCGGGCCGTTCGTGTTGGTGCTCGTCGGCGCAACGATCGTCGGCAGCATGGCCACCGTCTGGCACGGCGTCGTCAACCCGCCGCGGCCGGGCACCGTGCGCGACTGGCGCTATGAGGGTGACAAAGCCGTTGTCTTGAAGCAAGGCGACGAGATGGGCCGCTTCTTGCTCGGCTCGACGGTCGTGCTGCTGCTGCCGGGGACGCAGGCTTTCAACCATGCGTGGAAGCCGGGCGGGTCGATTCGCATGGGCGAGGCGATGTCTGCCGGGGCGACTTGAATGCCGTATCGCAGTCGCTGCTCATCTTCGCGGTCATGATGCGCCGCCGGTTCGTTCTGGTCTGGGTCGCGGTCTGCGCAGCCACGGCGGGCTGTGGCGGCGGTGATGCACGCGAGACACCAGGGCCGGTGAATGTGAACGCGAGCGGCGGTGTCGTGGCGGCCTCGGTACCGCTGCAATCTCCTCCGCGGGTCGCCACATCGCCCGACGGCACAGTGTGGCTGACCTGGACTGAGGTGGTGGCGGATGGCGAAGTGGCCGTCGCCGCGCGCGTGGACTCAGGTGGCGACGTCAAACGTTGGACGCTGTCTGCGGCCGCGACGCAGTCAGCGCGCGAGCCGCAAGTCGTCGTTGCCGGTGGTACCGCCTTGATGGCCTGGTGGGAATCGACGGCAAGCGGCACGTCGCGTTTGCGCGTTTCCGTGTGGGACGGCTCGCGCTGGCGCTTGGAACAGTTGGTGGAATCTCCTGGATTCGTGCTCGACGGCACCGAATTGTTGGCCTCGCCGGATGGTTCGGCGCATTTGATCTGGAGCGAGTACCTTGCAGACAACAGTGCGCGCATCGCCTCGGTGAGCCGGTCTGCCAGCGGCTTGTGGTCTGTCGCGCAGACCATCCGCGTCCTCGACCCGTCCTTGTCTCTCGTGGCGTCACCGACGGCAGCCGTGGACAGTCGAGGCGCCTTGGCCCTCCTATGGACGGAGTCGATCGCCGCGTCAACGACAGCGTCCCAACCCCAAACCCTTTGGTGGTCGCAGCGCGAGCCGGCGGCGTCGGTTTGGAACGCACCCGTGTCGATCGAGTCGGGAGGCGGCTATTTCGGCAAGGTGGTATCGATCGACACGCGAGACTGGATCGCATGCGGGTTTGGCGACGAGGCTGCAGGCCGTCGCGGCCTGCGGTGCAAGCGCACGTTCAACGGCGTCTGGGAAGCGGCGAGCACGCGGGTTGACGCCGAAGCCGACGAAGACCCGCGCGAGTTGTCGTTGAGCAGTGAAGGACCGGTTGTGCGCCTGGCCTTCACGGCCGACCCGGCCGGCTTCATCGGTCAGCGCACCGTTCGTGTCGCACAACTCGGCACCGCCACGGGGCAGTGGAACTCGCCCGTTCTGGTCGATGGTCCGCTGCCATCGCAACCGGCCGGCCTGCGCTTGCGTCAACAGTCCGACGGCAAGGCTGCGTTGACCTGGGGTGGTGTGACCGGTCCCGGCGATCCACGTGTGGTTCTCGCAGAATCGGCCGGTGTCTGGGGTGCGCCGCTGCAACTTGAACCGCAAGGCGTCTCCGCCAACAGCCCAGACCTGGCGCCGATGGCAGATGGCGGCTGGTGGGTGACGTGGTATCGGTTTGTCAGCGGCGGGCGGCGCCAGGACGTCGTGCTCAGGCGGTTGCCATGAGCGTCTGTTCACCGAACTGTGGCAACGGGCCTTTCGCGCGGCGCCCATCGCCATGCGCTGCGAAACGGTTCGTTCGTCAGCCGAACAATCCCGGCGCTTTCACCGCATCGTCTGCATCGCTGTAAAAACAGCGTGGGCAGACCGCGCGGTAGCGGTCATTGCCGCCGATCAGCACCTGCTCGCCATCGGTGACCCGCTGACCGTCAGCGTCGAAGCGCAGATTCATCGAGGCTTTGCGGCCGCAGGCGCAGATGGTCTTCATCTCTTCGAGGTCATCGGCCAGCGTCAGCAACTCGGCTGCGCCTTCGAACGCACGGCCCTGAAAGTCGCTGCGCAGGCCCCAGCACAGCACGGGCAGGTCTTCGCGGTGCGCCAGGCGGTGCAACTGCCGCACCTGATCGCGCGTCAGGAACTGTGCTTCGTCGATCAGCAAACAGGCCGGTCTTTGTGCCGCGCCAGACCACAAGGCCTGGGCGTCGAATACCGTGTCGGCGCCAAACAGTTGCGCCGGCCGCGACAGGCCGAGCCGTGAATCAACGATGCCCACGCCGCCGCGATCGTCGAGCGCGGCGGTGAACAGGCGCACCCGCATGCCGCGCTCTTCGTAGTTGTGCGCGGCCTGCAGCAGCGCCGTGCTCTTGCCGGCGTTCATCGCGGCGTAGCGGAAATACAGCTTGGCCATGCGCGACGCGTGCCGCGCCGCTAGGTGCAATTGGCGTTGTCGACGTCGGTGACTTGCTGCACCTTGCCGGCGCGTGTCACGAGGCGCAGACAGCGATTCAGCGAGCGCGACTGCCAGGTGGTGAACGACTCCTTGCCGATCTTGGTTTGAGCCAGCTGGATGAAGCCCAGCGATTTCATGTCGCGCTCCAGCGTTGCGGAGGGTCGGCCGACCAGGTTGTCAGCGTTGGCGGGCGGGGGCACCGCCGCGATGGGCGGTACCGGCCGACCGGGGGCGCCAGCGACGAGACCGGTGTGGTCGGCCTGCCCAGCGCGGAACCCCGCGGCATAGGCACGGTTGCTCGACGGAACAGCCGCGCGCTCGCGATAGCGGTTGTAGCCGTCGCGGTAGCCGCGCGCGTAGTCGCGGCCATCGTTGCGGTCTGCATTGGCTTCGTGCTTGGCCCGTCCGGCGCGGTAGCCTGCGCGGTAACCACTGTCGCGGTCGCGGTCGTCCTTGCCGTTCAGGCCGTCGCCGTAGCCGCGCACGTAGTCATCGTCCGCAGGCGCTGAACCCGTTGCCTGGCGCCGCGCCTGGCCAACACGATAGCCCTCGGCATAGTCGCGGCGGCTGCTGCTGCCCTTGTAGCGGTGCGGCAGGTTGTTGTAGCCGTCGCGGTAACCCAGGTCGTAGTCGGCAATGCTGCGTGACTCGGCTGCGCTGCGCGACTCGGCCACCAGCACCGGGCCGCCGGGCGCCGCGGCCAATGCCGCGGTCGCTCCCAACAGCACCAGCGTCAGCAGGCTGCCGCGGTGCCAGGTTCGTTGTGCCATTGCGTGTCTCCTCTGTGCTTTGATGCAGGGCGCACCTCTAACGGCGTTGCGGGCCGACTGGTGGACAGCAGGGTTCTAGCGCCGCCCGCCCGTCGGCGCTCCCATCAAAGCGGCGGGACGCGCAGCAGTTGCCCCGGGTAGATCTTGTCCGGGTGCTTCAGCATCGGTTTGTTGGCTTCGAAGATCACCGGGTACTTCATGGCGTCGCCGTACATCGCCTTGGCGATCTTGGACAAGGTGTCGCCGCTGACCACCGTGTGCCACTGCGACTCGGGCTCGGGCGCCTCGACGACGAGCATGTCGTTGACCGAGGACACGCCGGACACGTTGCCGCAGCACAGCAGGACTTTTTCCTTCGTCGCCTGGTCGGCCACGGTACCGGCCACGGCAACGACGCCCGAGGGCGCATCGAAGGACACATTGAGCCCACCGACGGCGAGGCCCTGAGTGTCGATGTAGTCGGCAATCGCCTTACCCGCTGCCGCGCTCATGGCGGCGATGTTCTCCGGCGTCGGCGCGGCCTTGACGGCGGCCTCGGCGGCTTTGGCTTCGCCAATGCCGAACAGCTTCTCGCCTGCATCTCTGATGAAAGACATCAAACCCATGGTCTGCTCCAGTGTGATTAGTGAGGGTAGGAGCAATGGTAGCGGTGAATCCCGAATAGGCCTGCTGATCCGCTGGCGCAGAATCCGCCTTACCAGGAGGCAAGGTCATGTCCGCCGCAAGCAACAGCACCACGATGCAGCAGCAACCGCACCAGATCGTCCGCCGCACGGTGGCCCTGGTCTTGGCCGGAGGCCGGGGTTCGCGGCTGAAGGATCTCACCGACAAGCGCGCCAAACCGGCGGTGTACTTCGGCGGCAAGTTCCGCATCATCGACTTCGCGCTGTCGAATTGCGTCAACTCGGGCCTGCGCCGCATCGGCGTCGTCACGCAGTACAAGTCGCATTCCCTGTTGCGCCATTTGCAGCGCGGCTGGAGCTTCTTGCGTGCCGAGATGAACGAGATGGTCGATCTGCTGCCGGCGCAGCAGCGGGTCGATGAAGAACATTGGTACCGCGGCACCGCCGACGCGATCTGGCAGAACCTGGACATCATCCAGAGCTCGCGGCCCGAGTACGTCGTCATCCTGGCCGGCGATCACATCTACAAGATGGACTACTCGCTGATGTTGAAGGACCACGTCGACCGCGGCGCCGGCTGCACGGTCGGCTGCATCGAAGTGCCGCGGCACGAGGCCACCGCCTTCGGCGTCATGGCGGTCAACGACGACTGGGACATCACCAGCTTCGTCGAAAAGCCGGCCGATCCGCCGTTGATGCCAGGCAGCACCGACCTGTCGCTGGCCAGCATGGGCATCTACGTTTTCACAGCCGACTATCTCTACAAGCTGCTCGATGAAGATCTGGCCAACCCCAGTTCGAGCCACGATTTCGGCAAGGACGTGATCCCGCGCGCCGTCGCCGAGGGCCGTGCGCTGGCGCATCCTTTTTCCAAGAGCTGCATCGCCAATCCAAATGGCGCGCCGCCGTACTGGCGCGACGTCGGCACGATCGACGCGTTCTGGTCGGCCAACCTCGACCTGGCGTCGATCAACCCCGAACTCGACATCTACGACACCGACTGGCCGATCTGGACCTACCAGCGCCAGTTGCCGCCGGCCAAGTTCATCCCCGACAAGAACGGCATGCACGGCATGACGGTCAACACCATCGTCTCCGGCGGCTGCATCGTCAGCGGCTCGCACCTGGCCAACACAGTGCTGTTCTCCAGCGTGCGCATTCACTCCTTCTGCAACCTCGAAGACGCGGTGGTGCTGCCCAGCGTGACCATCCAGCGCAATTGCCGCTTGAAAAAGGTCGTCATCGACCGCGGCTGCGACATTCCCGAAGGCACGGTCGTGGGCGAAGACCCCGTCGCCGATGCCGAACGCTTCGAGCGCACCGACGAAGGCGTCGTCCTCATCACACGCGAGATGCTGGGCTGCCTGGGCCAGGAACGGGAGTGAGCCCGCGGGCTGAGTTCCCCTGCGGGGATCGCGCAGCGTGCTCGTCGCGCAAGGGGCTGCCATGACCCGCGTCCTGCATGTTGGCGCGGAGATCTATCCCTTCGTCAAGACCGGCGGCCTGGCCGACGTGATCGGCGCTTTGCCGTCGGCGCTATTGGCGGCGGGCGCCGATGCGCGCGTGCTGCTGCCTGGATTGCCGGCGCTCACCGCGGTGCTGCGCGACGGCAAACCCATCGGGGCCGTGGGCTTGCCCTGGGGCGGCGCGAGTGCCGAACTGGTCGAAGGTCGGCTCGATGCGCCCTCGCTCGAAAACGTGCGCGTCGTGCTGCTGCGGCACGACGCGCTGTATGCCCGCGCCGGCACGCCGTATGGCGACGGCAGTGGCCGTCCTTTTGCCGACAACCCGCGCCGCTTCGCATTGCTGGGCTTGGCCGCGGCACGCCTCGCCGAAGGCGTTGCCCACGGAGTTGAGGCCACATGGCAACCGCAGGTGCTGCACGCGCACGACTGGCATGCCGGCCTGGCCTGTGCTTACAACGCGTTCTCGCGCCGCACCGGCAAGAGCCGTGCAGCCAGCGTGTTCACGATCCACAACCTCGCCTTCCAAGGCGTGTTCGCGCGTGCCGCGTTTGCCGAACTCGGTCTGCCGGCCGATGCCTGGGGGGTGCAGGGCGTCGAGTTCCACGACCAGCTGTCGTTCATGAAAGCCGGCCTCCACTACGCCGACCGGGTGACGACCGTCAGCCCGACCTACGCGCGCGAGATCCAGACGAGCGAACTTGGCGCCGGCCTCGATGGCTTGCTGCGCGAACGCAGCGCCGCCGTCAGCGGCATCCTCAACGGCGTTGACGATGCGGTCTGGGACCCAATGCATGACCCGTTGGTCGCCGCACATTTCAGCGCGCAGCGCCTGGCCGGCAAGGCCGAGTGCAAAGCGGCGTTGCAGCGCGAATGCGGCCTCGATGTGCAGGACCGCGCGCCGCTGTTCACCGCCGTCAGCCGCCTGACAGAGCAAAAGGGCCTGCAGTTGGTGGCTGGTGCGGTCGATGCGCTGGTTGAACGCGGCGCGCAACTTGTCGTGCTTGGCAGCGGCGACGCCGCACTGGAGGACGCCTTCCGTGCCGCGGCCCGCAAGCACCCGCGACAGGTTTCGTTGCGCCAGGGTTACGACGAAGCGCTGTCTCACCGCATCTTCGCTGCCAGCGATGTCACGCTCGTGCCATCGCGCTTCGAGCCCTGCGGCCTGACGCAGATGTACGCCTTGCGCTACGGCAGCCTGCCGCTGGTGCGCCGCACCGGCGGCCTGGCCGACACCGTCACCGATTGCACGATCGAAGACATGGCCGACGAGTGCGCCACCGGCTTCGTCTTCGAGCGCTTCGACACCGACGATCTGATGCGCGCGCTGCGCCGCGCATTCACGCTCTGGGCACGGCCGCGCGAGTGGCGCGCGGTGCAAAAGCGCGGCATGGCGCAGCGCTTTGGCTGGGACACCGCCGCCGAGCGCTACCTTGCGCTCTACCGCGAGGCAGGCGAAGCGCTCAGGCCAGCGCCGGGCCGCTCCCAAGCGTCGGCCTGAGCCTTCCCTCGGGGGAGTGCGAGGGCAGCGAGCGAGGGGCTGTCATGAAACCAGCGCCGGGCCGCTCCCAAGCGTCGGCCTGAGCCTCCCCCCGGGGGAGTGCCCGCGCAGCGGGCGAGGGGTTGTCAGTCAATGTTTGATTTCGAAGCGCACGCCGCGCGCTGATAGCACGCTGGCCGCGGCGCCGATGCGTTCGACGGTCACGCCGTCGGCCACTGCTTCGCCTTCGCGCAGCACTTGGCCATTGATGAACAACATGCGAGCCGACGGCGTGGGCGAGAAGACCGCGCCGCTGATGGCCAGCGGCGGCAGGCTGGCCCGCACGTCGGCCGGCAACTCGTTCAATGACGGAACCCGCAGCTCGGCCGGCACGGCGGGCTTCGGTGTGGGGGGCACAACCGCGCGCGCGACCGGTGCGGGTGCAGGAGCTGACACGGGCGCAGCGCGCGGTAGCGGTGCAGGTGCTATCGGTGGTGGTGCAGCAGCTGCTAGCGGCGGGTTCGGTGCCGGAGCCTGCGGCGGCGTTGCCTGAGCGGGCGGCGGCGCCGGAGCAGGCATCGGCGCGGGCAGGGGTGGTGGCAGTGATGCAGGGGCGGGTGCTGGCGTCACGGGTGTCGCTGGCTGCGGTGGCGCCTCGGCCACAAGCGGCGGCATGCGCACACCGCTGTCTTACCACAGCATCCAGGCCAGCGCCGCCGCCAGCAGCACGATCGCTGTGATCGCCAACGCCGGCCACGGCAGTCGGCCTTCGCGCCGGCCGTGGCCGGCCGGGCCGTCCAGCGGATGCGCG
>JANOEG010000212.1:0-5602 GCA_031413095.1 Burkholderiales bacterium
GTTGTTCGTCGCCGAAACGCCGGATCCGCTCGAAGGCGTGATGCGCTTTACCAAGCGCACCGCCGGCGCGGAGACGAACGTGGCGATCGGCCTGGCGCGCCTGGGCTTCAAGGTCGGCTGGCAAAGCCGCCTCGGCGATGACTCGATGGCGCGCTTTCTTCTCGGCGCGATCGGCGGCGAAGGGGTCGATTGCACGCAGGTCACCTGCCACGCCGACGAGCGCACAGCCTTCATGTTCAAGGGCCGTGTCGAAGACGGCAGCGATCCGCCGGTCGAGTACCACCGCAAGGGCTCGGCAGCGAGCCGCTTCGGCCCGGAGCACTTGAACGAAGCGCAGATCGTGAACGCGCGCCATCTTCATGTCAGCGGCGTCTTCACGGCGTTGTCGGCGAGCACGCTGGCCGCCACGCAGCGGGCGATGGCGGTGGCGCGTGAGCATGGCAAGACGATCGGCTTCGACCCCAACCTGCGGCCGACGTTGTGGCCGTCGCGCGAGGCGATGCGCGAGACGATCAACGACCTCGCCGCGCACGCCGACTGGGTGCTGCCGGGCATCGAAGAGGGCCGGCTGCTCACCGGCCACGACACGCCCGAAGCTGTAGCGCACTTCTATCGCGAGCGCGGCGCCCAGCGCGTCGTCGTCAAGCTCGGCCCCGATGGCGCCTACTTCGACGACATCGATGCCGGCTGCGGGCGCGTCGCGGCGTTTCCGGTGGCCGAGGTGATCGACACCGTGGGCGCCGGCGACGGTTTCATGGTCGGCGTGACGAGCGCGTTGCTCGAAGGCCGCGGGGTCGTCGAGGCCACGCGCCGCGCCGCCTGGATCGGCGCCCGCGCGGTGCAGGTGCGCGGCGACACCGAAGGGCTGCCGACGCGCGCACAACTCGAAGCGGCGGGCCTCGGTTGACTAGGGTGTGTTGGCATTCAGATCGCGCCGCGTGAGACCCCAGAGAGCGCCCAATCTAGGCGCAAAACGAAGCTGGGTTCCGGACCCAGCGAGGCTTTGCAACGACGAGTGGGCGCTCTCTGTGGCCTCACCCGCAGGGCCGGGGTACCCAAGGGCACAAGGCCGCGTTGTGCCTCTTGCTTGGGGCCCCGCCCCAGGCGGCGAGACACGCCTTGCCTTGCGCCCTTGGCCATCCCGGCGCGGGGCGATCTGAATGCCAACACACCCTAATCACGCCTACGACGTCGTTCTCTACGGCGCCAGCGGCTTTGTCGGCCAGCAGACGGTGGCGTACTTCGCGCAACACGCGGGACGCCTGCGCTGGGCGCTGGCCGGACGCAACGAGGCGAAGTTGAAGCAGGCGCGCAGCGCCGCAGGCCCGGGTGCTGCGAAGGCCGGGCTCATCGTGGCCGATGCGGCCGACGAAGCAGCGCTGACAGCCTTGGCGGCGCAAACGAAAGTGGTGCTCAGCACCGCCGGCCCCTTCGCGCTCTACGGCAGTGCGCTCGTGGCCGCGTGCGTCGATCAAGGCACGCACTACTGCGACATCACCGGCGAAACGCCGTGGGTGCGCGAGATGATCGAGCTCCACCACGAGCAGGCGGCCGACAGTGGCACCCGCATCGTGCCCTGCTGTGGGTTCGATTCGGTGCCGTCGGACATCGGCGCGCTGCTCGTCGCCACCGAAGTGCGGCGCCAAAGTGGTGAGCCTTGCGTCCGTGTGAAAGCTTGCCACTCGATCCGCGGTGGCTTGAACGGCGGCACGCTGGCGTCGCTGCTCAACATCGCCGAGGCCGGCGCGCTCGACCAACTGGCCGACCCGTTCCTGCTCAACCTGGAAGGTTCCTTGCCGGCCGATCGCAGGCCCCATGCCGACCCGATCGCACCGCGCCACGACAGCGACTTCCAGGCCTGGCTCGCGCCCTTCGTGATGGCGGCGATCAACACCCGCATTGTTCGCCGCAGCGTGGCGTTGACGCTGCGGCGCGGCAGTGCGTATGCGCCGGGGATGGTCTATCAGGAGTACTTGCGCACCGGCCGTGGGCCGGCGGGCGCGGCTATCGCCACTGCCATGTCCGGCAGCATCGGGGTGGGCGCCATTGGCATCCGCCTGGGCGCTCTGCGCACCGCGTTGCGCAAGCTGCTGCCGGCGCCGGGTCAAGGCCCGAGCGAGCGCTCGATGGACAACGGCTCGTTTCGTTGCGAGCTGATCGGCGAGAGCGCTGACGGCACACAGGTCCGCGGCCTCATCGCCGGTCGCGGCGATCCGGGCAACCGCGCGACGACGCTCTTCGTCTGCGAAGCCGCCATGGCCCTGGCGGGCGATCTGCGCAAGCTGCCGGGCGGCACCAAGCGCGGCGGTGTGCTGACGCCGGCCACAGCGCTCGGCCTGCCATACGCGCGGCGTCTCGCCGACGCCGGCATGACCGTCGAGCCGCTATCTGCCTGACCTCAATCCCCCGGCATGTCCTTGCGTAGCTGCACCGGCGCCTTGATGCGCTTGCGCAGCCGGATGTTGATCATCTCGACCGCGAACGAGAACGCCATCGCGAAGTAGATATAACCCTTGGGCACATGGGTGCCGAAGCCTTCGGCGATCAGCGTCACGCCGACCAGCACCAGGAAGGCCAACGCCAGGATCTTGATCGTCGGGTGCTCATCGACGAAGTCGCCGATCGGCTTGGCGGCGAACATCATCACGCCGACCGCGGCGACGATGGCGATCACCATCACCATGACGTCGTCGGCCAGGCCCACCGCCGTGATCACCGAGTCGAGCGAGAAGACGATGTCGATGATCGCGATCTGTACCAGCACGCCGGCGAAGCTGACGCCGGCTTTCGCCGCGGCACTGCCGTCCTGCCCGGCGTCGTTCTCGCCTTCCAGGCTGTTGTGAATCTCGTGCACGCTCTTCCACAGCAGGAAGAGGCCGCCGCCGATGAGGATCAGGTCGCGGCCCGAGACGTCCTGGCCGAAGATGGAGAACAGCGGCTCGGTCAGTCGCATGATCCAGGCCAGCGACAGCAGCAGCAGGATGCGCGAGCCCATCGCCAGCGACAGGCCCAGGCGCCGCGCCAGGTCGCGCTTTTCGGGTGGCAGGCGGCCGACGAGGATCGAGATGAAGATGATGTTGTCCACGCCGAGCACGATCTCGAGCGCGGTCAGGGTGGCCAGGGCCACCCAGGCGTTGGGGTCGGCGATCCAGTCGAACATCGTCATTCCTTGCTGCGGCCCCAGACCGCGAAAAACGCCTTGACCTTGTGCCATGTTGACACGCGCTCATCGCTGACGACGTCGAGAAAGTCCGACAGGCGCTTGGACTTGACCATGGTGTAGAAAGTCAGCGAGATGGTCGGTATGAAGACCAGCAGGAACAGCAGCAGCTTCACCGGCCAGCTGTTCTCGCTCTCGGCGAACAGGTTCATGCCGAGAAAGCCGGTCGTCACCGTGCCGATCAAGCCGAAGATCGTCACCACCGTCAGCCGCACTACAGTGTTGGCCTGACGGCGCAGCGCATCGGCATCGAGATAGCCGTTCATGTCGCCGATGCGCTCCTTGACCTCGGCATACAGCGGCTCGATCTCCAGGTGCTCGCGGCACAGCTTCCACAGCGCTTTGACATGCGCCTGCTCGCTGACCTCATGGAACCAGTAGCGGTGCGTGAAGCTGAGGAAGGCGACGAAGGCGATGCGGATGCGGCGCTTGAAACGGCGGATGCTCTTGGGCCGCGTCAGGTCCATCGACATCAGCGCTTCGGCGAGCTGGTCGCTGACCATCAGCAGCGTCGCCTTCTGGAAGTGCGCGACGAGGAAGAGCAGAAAGTGCTGGTGCCGGAACTGCGCCAGCACGCCGCGCGTTTGGCAGCGATAGAACTCGCTTTGCGCATCGCCGATGACCACCAGCGACAGGCCCGAGCACAGGTATCGCGTGCGCGGCGCCGCGCCCGAATCGCCCCAGAAGCGGTCGTAGCAGTAACGCCGCTCGAAATCGGCGAGGTGCGCATCGGCATACGGCGTGGCGCTTTGCAGCGCGCTGTCCGCGCGCTGGGAAACCTCGCCGGCGCCGGTGACCAGGCCCAGGCGCACGAAGTCGCCGCGCGTCAGCGCAGCCGGGTCGTCCACCGCCACGTAAGCCATCATCGGCATGCGGTAGTACTCGATCTGGCGGAAGCGCAGCGCGCCTTCCTTCGCCGAGTGGTGATTGACCAGCGGCGCCAGCACGTACTCCCAATGCGCAGCGATGCGCGGCGCGCGGTGTTCGGCCACGTGGGCGAGGAAGGCGTCGCGCTCGCGGGCGTCGCTGGCGGCGAGCACGCGGCCTTCCTTGTCGAGCCACTCGCAGGAGGTGAGGCTGTGCTGCGGCCGGCCGTCGGCATACCAGCTCGCCGGGTAGGCGCGGCCGAAGCGGTACATCAGCTCCTCGGCCAACGGCAGCGGCAGCTCGTCACCGGCCACCTCGACGTTGAGCAGCACGATGTCCACGCCGTAGAAGAAATAGAGATCGACGTGCACCACCTGCAGCGTCACCGGCGCATCGCCGGCGCGCGGCTGCACGCGCACCGCGGCGATGTCGTGGCGGCGGAAGATGCGCATCGGCGAGCTTTCGCTGGGCTCGTCGTCGGCGGCGCGGCCCGAGCGTCCCTCGCCATAGAGGAAACGCTGCACGTAGGGCAGGAAGGCGACGAACTCGTTGTAATGGCGCTCGTGGAATTGCGTGGCGTCGCCGGTGAACTCGTCGTGGTGCTCGCTCCAGGGCGAGGTGCTGCCTTTGGCGCTCTCCAACTCGCGCAACAGCCGCCACGGCGCGCGGCGCAGCTCGGAGTCGTCGGCCGCCGTCGAGATCAGCCGCAGCGGCCACAGCAGCACCTGGCGCAGGTGGCGCACCATCGGCGAGCCGGCGCCATCGCTCTGGTCGCCGCTGTGGTCCAGCGGCTGTGGGGCGGGCGTGGCCTGCTGCGACATGGGCCCGGAGTGTAGGCACTCGGCGTTGCGGCCGCAGGCTCGTGGGGCCCGGCAACGCTCGGGAAAACCATCAAACCGCCGCCGCAGCCATCGGCCACACTGCGCCGAACGAATTGGCCTGACCAGTTGGCCACCTGCTCTCCCTATCTTTCATGCCCTTGCAAGCCGTCGAATCCAAACGCCTGTACCGCCAGATCGCGGAGCAGCTGCGTGGGTTGATCGCCGCCGGCGAGTACCCGCTCGGCTCGCGCTTGCCGCCCGAGCGCGACCTGGCCGTGCAACTCGGCGTGTCGCGGCCTTCGGTGCGCGAGGCGCTGATCGCGCTCGAAGTCGAGGGCCTGGTCGAGGTCCGCATGGGCTCGGGCGTGTACGTCACCGCAATAGAAGCCACGTCGGCGGCACGCGGTGTGGCCGATGCCGCGCTCGGGCCGTTCGACATCATCCGCGCCCGCGCCCTGATCGAGGCCGAGCTGGCCGCGCTGGCCGCGCGTGGCTGCACACCGCTGCTGCTGAAGAAGATGCGGGCGGCGATCAAGGCCATGGAAGACGACATCGCGCGCGGCGTCATGCCGATCCGCGGCGACCGCGAGTTCCACCTCGCGCTGGCTGAAGCCTGCGCCAACGCGGCGCTGCTGCGCGTGGTGACCGAGCTCTTCGACGAGCGCAACAACCCGCTGTTCGAGCAGCTCGGCCG
>JANOEG010000213.1:0-3638 GCA_031413095.1 Burkholderiales bacterium
CTCCACAACCTCCAACGTCCCCGCCTTCACATAAAGAGGCTCAATGATCCCTCCATTCTCCTCGATGTCGTCTCGCAGTTCTCGTACATGTTCGAGCGTCTGTAGGTGTTCCTCCATTTCCTCTTGGGTCGGAGGAAGGCAAGCACTACGTGCCGTGCTCGATCTGCTCACCTGCCGGCCACGAGAACGACCGCTGGACCGAGCCCGTGCTCATCGACGCCGAGGCCAACTTCCCATCGCAGGCCATTGTGGCCAAGGAGCTGGTGCATA
The DNA here is from genome assembly GCA_031413095.1 of Burkholderiales bacterium. Lineage (GTDB taxonomy): Bacteria > Pseudomonadota > Gammaproteobacteria > Burkholderiales > Burkholderiaceae_C > CADEEN01. The sequence continues at coordinate 271 of JANOEG010000213.1, forward strand.
TCCCCGACTGGGACGCGATCCCGCTGCCCGAACGCCAGAAGATGGTCCGCGCCACGACGGGTGCGCGCGCCTCGCTCGCGGTGCCGCTGCTGCGCGACGGCCTTTGTATCGGCGTGCTGATGCTCTTCCGCAACCAGTCCGTCGGCTTCACGGCAAAGGAGATCGCACTGGCCGAATCGTTCCGCGATCAGGCCGTCATCGCCATCGAGAACGTGCGGCTGTTCAACGAGACCAAGGAGGCGCTGGAACAGCAGAAGGCCTCGGCCGAAGTTCTGCAAGTCATCAGCAGTTCGGTGGCCGACGCGCAGCCGGTGTTCGACAAGATTCTCGAGAGTTGTGGCCGGCTGTTCGGCGGCGTGGGGCAGGCACTGAATCTGCTGGACGACAACGAGGTGCTGCACCTGGCGGCCCTCCGAGTGGCGCCGGAAAACTGGAACGGCACCTTGAGCGACAAGCAGCTTGTGGAGGCCAAAGAGTGGGGCCGTACCGCCTACCCGATAAAGCTCAACGCCAAGGAGGCGCGCTGGATGCGGCGCGGCAAGGGCGTGTACGCTTTCAGCGATGTGCTTAACGACCCGAGGGCGGGGCCTGCGATGCGCGCGCCGGCCTTGGCCGCTGGGTTTTCGTACGCGCAGATGGGTGCGACGATGTTCTCCGGCGAACGGTGCATCGGCAGCGTCGTCGTCAATCGCAATGCGGGCCACGGCTTCACGGCCAAGGAGCAGGCGCAGTTGATGTCGTTTGCCGACCAGGCCGTGATCGCCATTCAGAACGCGCGGCTTTTCAAGGAAGCTCAGGACGCCAAGGCCCAGGCCGAGTCCGCGAACGAGGCCAAGAGCGCCTTCCTGGCCACCATGAGCCACGAGATCCGCACGCCGATGAACGCCGTCATCGGCATGAGCGGCCTGCTGCTGGACACGCCACTGACCGACGAACAGCGCGACTTCGCGTCGACGATCCGCGACTCGGGCGATTCGCTGCTGACCATCATCAACGACATCCTCGACTTCTCGAAGATCGAGGCCGGGCGCATGGACATCGAGGCGCGCCCGTTCGACCTGCGGGAGTGCGTCGAATCGGCGCTGGACCTGATTGCCGGTCGCGCCGCCGAAAAGCGCTTGGACCTCGCGTATGTCTTCGAAGGCGAGGTGCCGCCGGCAATCGTTGGCGACCTGACGCGGCTGCGCCAGGTGCTGCTCAACCTGCTGAGCAATTCGGTGAAGTTCACGGAAAGTGGCGAGCTGGTGCTGACCGTGCGGGTGGAAGGCGACGAGCAGGCCGACGAAGGCAGCCAGCTGCACTTCACCGTGCGCGACACCGGGATTGGCCTCAGCGAAGCCGGCCTGTCGCGCCTGTTCCAGAAGTTCAGCCAGGCCGACAGCAGCACCACGCGCAAGTACGGCGGCACGGGCCTGGGCCTGGCCATTTCCAAGCTGCTGGCCGAACTGATGGGCGGCACGATGTGGGCCGAGAGCGCCGGCCCGGGCCTGGGCAGCAGCTTCCACTTCACGATGGCTGCCAAGCCAGCCGACCTGCCGCAGGGCAACCGGCGCGACTTCCTGGGCGAGCAGACGGCGCTGAAGGGCCGGCGCATCCTGGTGGTGGACGACAACGCCACCAACCGGCGCATCCTGGCGCTGCAGACCGCCAAATGGGGCATGGTCGTGCAGGACACCGGCTCACCCGAGGCCGCACTGCAAATCCTGCAGCAGCAGCGCTTCGACCTCGCCATCGTGGACATGCACATGCCCGGCATGGACGGCAGCACGCTGGCGCGACGCATCCGCGAAGCCGGGCATGCGCTGCCGCTGGTGCTGTTCAGCTCGCTGGGCCGGCAGGAGCCGCCCGCGGCGGACTTTGCCGCCACGCTGGCCAAGCCGCTGCGGCAGAGCGCGTTGCACGACACGCTGATGCGCCTGCTGGCCGGCGATGCCGCCCTGCCCGTGGCCACAACACCAGCCCGACCTCATCTGGACGCCGGCCTGGCGCAGCGCCACCCGCTGCGCATCCTGCTCGCCGAGGACAACGTCGTGAACCAGAAGCTCGCGTTGCGCCTGCTGCAGCAGATGGGCTACCGCGCCGACCTCGCGGCCAACGGCATCGAGGCCATCGAGTGCATCGCGCGGCAAACCTACGACCTGGTGCTGATGGACGTGCAGATGCCGGAGATGGACGGCCTGGAAGCCTCTCGTCGGATCACGGCGAAGTTCGGACCCCACGAGCGCCCGCGGATCGTCGCCATGACCGCCAACGCCATGCAAGGTGACCGGGAGCAGTGCCTGGCCGCCGGCATGGACGACTACCTGACCAAGCCGATCCGCGTCGACGAACTGGTCCGCGCCCTGAACGACACTCCGGTTCGGGCCTGAAGCCCAAGAGGAACCTGCGCGATGAGCACGCCCCGAATCGACCCCGGCACCTTTGCCGAACTGCAGGCCAACGCCGGCGCCGACTTCGTGCGCGAACTCGTCGATACCTTTGCCGAGGAAGCGCCGCAGATCGTGGCCGAGATGCGCAGCGCCCTGGCCGCCGCCGCGGCCGAGCGTTTCCGCCGCGCCGCGCACTCGCTCAAGAGCAACAGCAACACCTTCGGCGCCAGCCGACTGGCCGAGTTGGCGCGAACGCTGGAACTCGGTGGCCTGCCGGCCGCTGCCGGAGCGGTGGACGCGGTGGCGGCCGAACTCGAGCTCAGCCTGGCCGCACTGAAGGAGCTGGCCCGTGGCTGAGCGCGGCGCGCGGCTGCTGGTGGCCGACGACAACAAGGTCAACCGCCTGCTGCTGGGGCGCACGCTGGAGCTGCAGGGCCACCAGGTGCACAGCGCCGACAACGGCCGCCGGGCGCTGGAGATGCTGCGCGCCGAGCGCTTCGACCTGCTGCTGCTGGACCTGGAGATGCCCGAGCTCGACGGGTTCGCGGTGCTGGAGCGGTTGGCGGCCGACGCCGATCTGCGCGACCTGCCGGTGATCGTGACCAGCTCGCTCGAAGGCGTGGCGCACGTGGCGCGCTGCATCGAGCTCGGCGCCGACGACTATCTGCACAAGCCCGTCAACCCGGTGCTGCTCAAGGCCCGCGTCGGCTCCAGCCTGGAGAAGAAACGCCTGCGCGACCAGCAGCACGACCTGGTCAAGCGCTTCGCCACCAGCGCCGTGGCGCAGGACCTGCAGCACAGCGGCTTTGCACTCGGCGGCCGGCGCGTGCAGGCCAGCGTGATGTTCAGCGATATCCGCGGCTTCACCGCGCTGGTGGAGAGCCAGAGCGCCGAAGAGACGATCGAGCTGCTCAACACCTACTACACGTTGATGTTCGACGCCATCAGCGGCCAGGGCGGCGTCGTCAACCAGATGATCGGCGACGGCCTGATGGCCAT
>JANOEG010000214.1:0-18837 GCA_031413095.1 Burkholderiales bacterium
TACGAAGTCGCGCGCCTGTACACCGACGGCGCTTTCATGCAATCGCTCGGTGACCAGTTCGAGCGCTGGGACGGACTCACCTTCCACATGGCGCCGCCGCTGCTCGCCCGCCGCGGCGCCGACGGCCGCCCGCGCAAGATGCGTCTCGGTGCGTGGTTGATGCCGGCGCTGCGATTGCTCGCACCCGCGCGGCGCATCCGCGGCCGCTGGTTCGACCCCTTCGGCCACACAGAAGAGCGAAAACTGGAACGTCAACTCGCGCGCGACTACGAAGCGCTGATCGACGAGGTGCTGGTATCACTGACGGCCGACAAGCACGCACTCGCGGTGGCGATTGCCAAAGTGCCCGAGAACATCCGCGGCTACGGGCACGTGAAGCTTGCCAACCTGGCGAGCGCGAAGGCGCGCTGGCGCGAGTTGATGGAGCGCTTTTACGGGCGAGGGGCTACCGGTGCGAGGGTGGTCCCTATCGTCGTGACCAGCTCGCGTGAGCACGCTTGATCGCCGGCGAGGCGCACCGCCTGGCGTGATCCGGCGCAGCGCAGTTCTCACATGCCGACGAAATGCCTTGATGGTTTCGTGAGGACTTTGCCGGACCCGGCTTGAAGAATCCGCCGCAGGCAGTGTTGCCTTGCGACGGAGACTCTTCATGCACACAACATCAGCGAGGCGCTTGGCACTGGTTGCTGCGTCGGTGGCCGTGGTCCTGGCCACTGCGGCGTGTGGCGGCGGCAACGACGTGCCCACCGAGGCATCGGCCACATCGCTCGACGCGGATCGCGCAGGCGCGCTGGCGCGCCGCAGACCGCCGCCGCCGCCTCCGCCGCCCCCACCCGCGACCGACGCCACGCTGGCGCTGGCCTCCGCCACCGCGTCCGGAACTGCGGTCGATGGCAATGTCTGCGCCGTGTCGGCCGACGGCAGCAAGGTGTTGTTCACCTCCGCTTCAAACACCCTGGTGAACGGCGATCCCAGGCAGTTCCTCGACGACATCTTCTTGAAGGACTTCAACGGCAACGGCGTCACACGCGCCGTCACCACCTTCTCGCGCAGCCTGACCTGCCTGGGCATGACGCCCAATGCCAACACGGTGGTCTTCATCGCCAGCGCCACCAACGGCGTGATCGACTCGCTCGGCAACAGCGGCACCGAGCTGGCGATCCTGGTGCAAAACCAGAGCACCGGCCAGCAGACGCGCGTCACGCCGTTGCTGAGCGCTTTTCCGAACGTCAGCGAGTACCAGTTCGCCGGCATCTCCGACGATGGCCTGCGCGTCGCCTTCATCGCGCAACCCACGCGAACCTGCAGCGGCTACGACTGCACCGCCACCGGCCCGGCGCGCATGCTGCTGCGCGACCTGGCCAGCGGCGCGCTCATCAACCTGGAGAGCCAGGTGCGCTTCACCACGTCGCAAGGGGTGGCTGATGGCGATGCCTGGCTGTCGCCCAATGGCCGGTCGCTGGCGTTCCTGACGCGTGCAAACTATCCGCAGGCCGGTGACGTCGACCCGAACAGCGACGCGTTCGTGCTCGACATTGCCAGCGGGGGGGTGAGGCTGGTGAACGTCGATGCGACAGGCCGCCGCGTGAGCATCGCGGGCTTCGCAGGCGGGGAGCAGGTGTTCCTGTCGAACAGCAGCAAGATCGCCTTCCACGGCGCAGTCGCTTCCGGCGATGCACAACCCGGTGTCTTCGTGAAGGACCTTGCGACAGGAGCGCTCAACCGCATCCTCGATGCGAACCTCACGTTCACGCGGTTCAGCCGATTGGTGCTGAGCTTCTCCGACGACGGCCGAAAAGTGGCGTATGTGGTGTCGACCGGCAACACGTTGACCGGCAACAGCGTGCCGACCGTGCGCGACGTGGCCACCGGTGCCGTGCTGAATACGGCGACCTTGACCAACGGCACGGTCGGCAACGGGCGCACCACCACGACGGCGCTGTTGTCTCGCGACGGCAAAACCGCGGCATTCGCCAACAACTCGACCAACCTGCTGGGCGGGCTGTCGCCGTTGGGTGGCGCCGAGCTGCGGGCCTATCGCAAGCTGCTGCCCTGAGCGCAGAGTGATGCGGCGCGGCGGCGCCGCGCCTGAACAACCGCACGAGTGCGCCTATGCCCTCGTGCGGCTCAGGCCACAGCCAACTGAGGCGCACGCTGCAGCAGGGCATGGATCGCTGGCAGGTTGGCCTCGGTGGCGCGCCGGCCAACATCGACGAGGTAGGGCATGGCCCCGGTGTCGAAGAGTCCGACGCGCCGATCCAGTCGCGGCGCGATGCTCAGCAGCCGCGGGCCGCACGCCTGCGCCTCAGCCAGCCGCGCCTGCATCAGGTTGTTGGTGAGCGCCGAAGTCACCTGCGCCAGCATCCGCGCCGGGCGATCGATGCGATGCGGCATCGGCGCCTCGAAACCCAAGGCCACGATGCCCTGCGCATCGGACGCCGCCGACACGGGCAGCGGATCGGTGACGCAACCGTCGATCAGACGCCGACCGTCGATGTGCACCGGCGTGAACATGAAGGGCAGCGCGATGCTGGCGCGCAGGCCCTGCACCAGGCTGCCGTGGCTCAGCACCACACGCTGGCCCGTCTCGGCATCGGTGGCCGCGATGCGCAGGCGGATGCGAAGGTCTTCGATGCGCACGCCGCCGAAGGCCTGTTCCAGCCGCTGCATCACCACGGCGTCGTCGCGCAACGCGAAGTCGGCATCGAAGCGGCCGAGTCGCGGGAACAGCATGCGAGGAACGGCTGTCCAGCGCCGCTTGCGCGTGACCTCGGCCGACCACAGCGTGGTGGCCACACTCACCGCGTTCTCGGCGTCGTGGCCGGCTGCTATCAGCGCGCCGAACATGGCGCCAGCGCTGCAACCCACCAGCAGGTCGGGCATCATGCCTTCGCGCGCCAGCACCTCCACCATGCCCAGCGCGGCGATGCTGCGCACGCCGCCGCTGCCGAGCACGACGGCAAAACGCGGTGCGCGGTTCGAGTCGGTCGCTGCGCTCATGTCGTCACCACGGTGTTGCGGCCAGCCCAGGTCGGCCTCAACCATGACAGCAGGCCGGCATGCGCTGGCTTCAGTTGGCGCCGCTGTTGGCCCAGACGGCGTTGGGCCCTGAGCACGCCGCCGTCGTCGGGGTCCGGGCTCAGGGCAAATCCGCACTGCCGCATCAGCCCCAGCATCGGCGTGTTGTCATGCAACACATCGCCGCGCAGCCGTTGCAGGCCCGCGCCCGTGGCAGCCTCTTGCAAAGCACGCAGCGCCCAGGCGCCGACACCGCGGCGCTGCCATCCTGCCGCCACCACGATTGCAAATTCGGCACCTAGCCCGTCTGCGTCCACAGCGTAGCGCGCGTCGGCGATCAGCCGCTCGGCGCCGCCCACCGTCGTCGTCACCACCAGCGCCACACTGCGCGTGAAGTCAACACAAGCCATCTCCTGCAAGCGAGTCGGCGAGAGGTTCACGGCGCCATGAAAGCGCCTGCGGCGGTCTTGCGGGCTCAGTCCGCGCACCAGTTCGTCCAGCAGCCCGGCATCCTGCGGCAAGATCGGCCGCAAGGTCTGCCGGCGCGCATCGGCCGGCACACGGGTTTCGATCCACTCGGTCGGGTAGTGGTGGATGCGATAGGCGGGTGGACAAGAATCCATCGGGATACTCCGGTATCGGGTGAGGAGGCACTGTTGAGCCGACCGACTCACCGATCACCCACCGATACCGCTGCGCCCCCCATTTCGTGGGCGCGACACTCTTCCTTGCGCCATGAGTAAAACTAAAAGAACAGCCTTGGTGTGTTGGCAGCGCTGGGATCCCGCGGCGTTGATCGGCGTCTGCGACGCCGCTGATCCTGAGCAACCACTGACCGCGCACGAACTGGCCGGCTGGCGCGGCCTGGCAGCCTTCATGGCGGAAGACGGGCAGGCGCTGGCTTGGCTCGACCGGGCCTATCGGGGTTACCTCGATGCAGGCCAGGCGGATCGGGCCTGCGTCACGGCGCACACGGCCCTGGTGATTGGCCTGCTGGACATCGGCGCCATCGACGGCCTAGGCGAGTGGGAAGCCCGCGCGGCCGAGCACCAGCTGGTGGAGGCAACGGACACGCTGTCGCAGCTCTGGCTGACGCTGGGCACCGTGGCCCGCGTGCCGCTCGGCCAGCCCGACACGCCAGCGGCGTCAAAGGCAGCCGCCCACTTGCTGCAAGCGCTGGTGCCCCCGCTGCTGCCGCTGCCGCAAGCCTTGTCGCCGCATGAACGGCTGCTCGCCGCGTCGGTGCTGATCGAGTACCACTTTCAGGTCCAGCGGTTCGAACAATTCGACCAGCTAGCCAGCCTGGTGGAGCCACCCCTGCTGTTCGACGCGGCAGCGCCACTGTTGCGCGCGCGCTGGCTGTGCAACCACGGCACGGCGCACTATCAGGTCGGCAACCCCGAACGAGCCGAGGCCGCGCTGCAACGCGCGCTGACCCTGTCGCGCCAATTTGGCCTGCACAGTGTGAACCTGCAGACGACGGTGATGCTGTCGCGCCTGTTGCTCGACCGCAGCCGGGTGGCCGAAGCCGAAACCATGATCGAGGCCATCGACCCGCGTTGGGGCGCCGGCCGCACGGGCCAGCTGATTCAGCTGCAGCAAATGCGCGCGCGGGTGCAACTGTTGCGCGGCCAGCCGGCGCGTGCGCTGGTCACGCTGGAAGACACGCAGCGCCTGGCCGAAGCGGCGGGTTTGCCGCCCTTTGAACATGGCTCGCGCCAGACCGACCAGGTGCAGGTCTATATCGCCCTGGAGCGCACCGACGACGCGCTGTCGCTGCTGGCGCGTCTGTGTGCCGAACACAGCGGCCGCTCGGTCCTGGTGAACGAATGCCTGCGCCACTTGCTGCTGGCATGGATGCAGCGCGCAAGCGACCCCGCCGGCAGCCTGCGGCATCTCGAAGAAGGCCTGGCGCTGGCGCAGTCACCGCGCTACCCGATGTTCTTTCGCCTGCTGCCTGCGCTGGCGGCGTCGATCTGCGCGCTGGCGTTGCGCGCGCAGGTGGCCCCCCAGTTCATCGACGAGGTGATCCGCAGCCGCAACCTGCCGGCGCCGACCGATGCCGATGCATGCTGGCCCTGGCCGTTGTGGCTGAACCTGCTGGGCAGCTTCGAGCTGCGGCGTGACGGCCGCACCGAACCGGGCGGCGCCAAGACGCAGCAAAAGCCGCTCGAACTGCTGCGCCTGCTCGCCTGCGAGCGCACGCTGGCGCTTGGGCTGGACGCGGCGATCGACGCGCTGTGGCCCGACGCCGACGACGCCGCTGCGCGCAAGAGTTTCGAGATGGCGGCGCTGCGCTTGCGGCGTTTGTTGGGCGATGCAACGCTGCTGTGGGTCAGCGACGGCCGCGTGGGCCTCGACGCCGCGCGCGCCAGCTCCGACGTGCAGCAGCGGCGGCGCTTGATCGAGCGCGTCGAAGCCTTGGCCATGAAGCCAGCGGGCCATGACGGCGATACAGCCGTGCAAGACGAGTGCCTGTTGCTGGTCGAGCAGGTGATCGCCTTCACGCGCGGCGAGTTGCTGCCGGGGTTGCCGGCCGTGCCGTGGCTGGAGGCGCAACGCCGACAGACGCGCAACGACACCGTTCGCGCCGCCATGGCAGCGGCCAACGTGCTGGGGCGTCACGATGCGGGCCCGAAGGAGCGCGAGTTGCTCGAAACCGCGCTGCGCATCGAGCCGCTGGCCGAGTCGCTCGTGCAGCGCCTGATGCAGGCCCACGCGCGCGAGGGCCGACGCGGCGATGCCCTGCGCATCTTCGAGCGCTATCGCCAGCAGTTGGTGGATCGCGGCGCTTCGGTGGGGCCACACATCGAAGCGCAGTGGCGAGCGCTGCTGAGCGCTGGTACGGGATCGCCTCGGTAGCTCGTTGTCGGCGAGACAACGGTCATGCCGCTTCGCGCGCCACCGTCTTCATGTCATTCACCAACGCCGCCACATCGAGCGTCGCCACGCTGTAGATCTCGCGCACCCACAACTGCGGATCGATCAGGAAGACCTTGAGCAGATGGTTCAGCGTGCGCGTCGGCTTGCCGCGGGCGTCGGTCTCGACGCTCACGTCCTGGCCCAGGCCTTCCAACAGCGGCAGCAGTTTGGGCACCGACACGGTGGTGAGAAAGCGCCAGCGCACGCGCGCCGGGTCGGCCTGGCCATGGCCGTACATGCGCATCTGCTCGGGCGTGTCGTTGGTCGGGTCGAAGCTCAGGCTGATGAGTTGCGACTGCGCTGACAGCGCAGCGTCTTTCAGCAGCGCGTCGCGCGTGGCAACCATGATGCGGTAGGCCAGCGGGCAGCCCACCGGGTCGCGGCAATAGGTGTACATGAAGCCGAGCACGCTGACCTTGCCGCGCAGCGCTGCGTGCAGGCGCGTTGCCCTGCCATCGGTTTGCAGCAGCTCGCCATCAGGGCAGCGCTGGATGCGCGGCAGCGTGTAGGTGCCAGGTGCGGGCAAGCGTTGCGCATCGACGCGCGGGCCGCCGGGCGCGGGCGCCGCATCGCCGGCGGCGTGGGCGACGAGCGTCGGCAGCGCGAGCGCGCAAACGGCGCGGCGCGACAGGTTCACTTCAACGACGCATGCTGCTCGCGCGCGACCTGTGCCATCGTCTTGCCGCTGCCCTTCGCGCTGAACTTCATGTGGTGCGCGCGGCCGAGTTTCTCTTTCGCGAAGTCGACTTCGAAGGCCTGCTTCAACTCCTTGCCGTCCCATGCAAAGGCGCGCAGGAACTGTTCGTTGTCGGCGCCGCCTTTGTCCCACTTGTCGAGCAGGCTCGACGTGACGTACACGCGCTTGCCGTCCCAGCTTTGCGAGATCATGTTGACCTGCTTGCCGGTCTGCTTGGCATAAGTCTCTTTCGGCGCTTCGGGGTTGGTCAGATCGAAGTAGCGCGTCATGCCGTCCATGAACGTGTTGACCCACAGGCCCTTGCCGTCGGCCGCGATGCTGATGTCCACCGGTAGCGGAATCTTCGCCGGGTCGCCGATCGTGCCGACTTCCTTCGCGGCGTACTTGCCGTCGGCGCCAGGTTTCACCAGCCAGAGTTTCGACGTGAGCGCCGTGGCCGTGATGGCCCAGTTGTCGCCCTCTTTCAACGACCAGCGGATCTCCAGCGGCGCACCGGGCACCGAGAACACCTGCTGCGGCTTCATTGCTTTCAAGTCCCACAGCACCATCGTATTGCCGAAGTTCTTCATCGCCTCGCCGTCTTTGATCAGCTCGCCGAGCGGGCGCATGTAGTTCTTGTAGCCGGTGAAGCTCGACGTCAGCATGGCGTTCTTGCCGGGGTTGATGGCGATGTCGTAGCCGTAGCCATCACCTTTCGCGCCGCCGACATCACCCGTCGGCATGTCGTGTTTGGCGATCAGCTTGCCGGCGTTGTTGTAGGTGGCCATGCCGGTTGTGCCGCTCTTGTCTTTGGCGTTCGACAAGCCGGCGATCAGCATGCGGCCGGGCAGCGCGTAGAAGGTGTGCGGGCCGACGTAGCCGCCCTTGCTCGCAAAGTCGTTGATCGTCTTCACCAGGCGCGGTTTGGCCGGGTTGCTGCCGACGTCGAAGACATGGATGCGGCTGTCTTCGAGGCCGCCGGCCCAGAGATAACGCCGGTCATCGGTGAAGCCCATGTGGTGCGCTTCGCCGCGCGGCTTGCCGGCCACCGACACCTTGCTGACCACCTTGCCGTATGTCTTCGACTTCGGGTTGGCGTCGATCGTCACCAGCTTGTCGCGGCCATCGCCCATGCCGGCAACGCCGAGCGTCCAGACATGCACATAGTCTTCCTGGCCCTTGATCAGCTTGGCCAGGTAGGGCGAGTTGCAGGTTTCGTCGGCGCGAACCGCGTGCGGGGCGCCGCCGATGACAAACGCAGCACCAATGAGAATCGACAAGCGAGCATTCATGAATCGCCTCCTGGGTGTGTCCGAGACGCGCACTGGAGCACTTTCGCGGCCCGCGCGCAAGCCCTAGCGCCTGGACGCACCAGCGTCAGATGAGTGTCGGCCCGGCGTCGGCGACGAGCAGCGCTTCACCCATGCGCGCGCGGAACAGCAGCTCATCGGTGGCGCGCAGGCGGCGGCAGACCTCGCGGCCGACGTTCATCTGTATCAGCGCAAACTGCTCCATGTCGCGCTCAGCCAGGCGGTGCAGCGCGGTGATGGCGATCTCGATGGCGCGGCAGTCTTCGACGACGCGCACCGATGCGCTGCGTGGAAAGAAATCCATCAGCGCCATCTCGCCGAAGCAGTCGCCGGCGTGCAACTGGTGCAGCGGCCAGTCGCGGCCCTCCCAGCGCTTGTGCACCTCGACCGCGCCCTCTTCGATCACGTACATGCACTGCGCGGCGTCGCCCTCGCGAAAGTAGTAGTCGCCGCGGGCGTGGGTCACGGTCGGCGCGCCTTCGAGCAAGAGGTCCAGCGCATCGTCGCGCAGCGCGCCGAAGATCGGCATCGCTTGCAGCAAGGCGAGACGGCCGGGGGCCAAACGAGATCAGCCTTTCTTGGCTTTTTCGGCCACCGGCGCACCCTGGTTCTTCCAGGCCGTGAAGCCGCCATCGATGTGCGCCACCTGGTCCAGACCCATGTCCTGCAGCGTCTTGGTGGCCAGCGCCGAGCGCCAGCCCATCGCGCAGAAGAGCACGAATTGCTTTTTTTGGCCGAACAGCGGCTTGTGGTATTCGCTCTCGGGATCGACCCAGAACTCGAGCATGCCGCGCGGCGCGTGGAAGGCGCCGGGGACGATCCCTTCGCGCTCCAACTCGCGCACGTCGCGGATGTCGACGAACTGCACGTCGTCGCGGCCGTGCAGTTCCTGCGCTTCTTCGACGCTGTAGGTGGTGATGACGCTCATCGCGTCATCGACCATCGACTTGACCGTCTTCTTCATTACATCACCGTATGGGAATAGTCGGCCTGGCCCGACAGCCAGGCTTCGAGCTGCTGGCGGCGGTCGTTGCCCCAGAACGGCTCGCCATCGACGATGAAGAACGGCGCGCCGAAAACGCCGTTGGCGATCGCCGCATCGTTCTCGCGCTTCAGGCGGTCTTTCCACAACGGGTTGGTGTACGCGGCTTCGGCCGTGGCGGCGTCGATGCCGGACTCCTTGAGCAGCGCGCGCAGCGCCGCCGTCTCGCTCAGATCGACATCACGCGTGAAGAAGGCGCGCAGGCCGGCATGCGCCCAGGCCACCGCCTGCTCGGGAGAAGACGTGTCGTGCAGCCACCAGAAAACGCGGGCGGCGTTCTGCGTGGGAATCGGAAACTTGCTCGGCATCTCGAAAGGCACGCTGGCAAAGCGCGCCGAGCGCGCGAAGTCGCGTAGCGAATACTCGCGCTTCAGCGGGTACGACACGGGGCTCTTCAGCTCCGCAGCCTGGAAGGTCGCGCCGAGCAGGATGGCGTGCCAGTGCACCGCCCGGTTGTGGCGCGCCGCCACAGCCTGCACCCACTCGCTGGCGATGTAGGAGTACGGCGACGAGAAGTCGAAGTAGAAGTCGATCGGGGGTCTCATGTGCACACGATAGCGCTACTGGATCACTTGCGCCAGAAGGAGCCCGTGAAGAGAACGAGGATGGAAAAAAGCTCAAGCCGGCCGAGCAGCATCGTGAACGTGCAGACCCAGGTCTGGAAGTCCGTGAGACCCTGGTAGTTGTTGGCTGGGCCGACCTGGCCCAGGCCAGGTCCGGTGTTGTTGATCGAAGCGATAACCGCCGTGAACGCCGAGATCACGTCCAGCCCCGAGAACAGCAGCAGCATCGTCGCGCCGATCAGCACGGCGCCGTAGATGAGCATGAAGGCCAGCACCGACTGGAGCACATTGGCGTCGACGGCGGCGCCGCCCAGCGTCACCGGCACCACCGCGCGCGGGTGCACGATGCGCTTCAATTCGCGGCGCGCGCCCTTGACCAGCAGCAGCGCGCGGACCATCTTGATGCCACCGCCTGTGGAGCCGGCGCAAGTGGCGAAGCAGCAAAGGAACAGCATCAGCACCGGCGCGAACACCGGCCACTGCGCATAGTCCACCGACGCAAAGCCGGTGGTGGTGGCGATCGAGACGACGTTGAACGCGGAGTGGCGCAGTGACTCAACGAACGTCGGATAAACGTTGTGCACGGAGAGGAAGACGGCGATGCCGAACACCGCGACCGCCATGGTCAGCAGGAACATGCGCGTTTCGACATCACGCAACACACCCCGGAGGCTGCGCCGTTTCCAGGCCACGAAGTAGAGCGCGAAGTTGATGCCCGCGATCAGCATGAAGACAACCGCCACCGCTTCGATCGCCGGCGATTTGAACTGGCCGAAGCTGGCGTCATAGGAGGAGAAGCCTCCAAGGCCCATCGTGCTGCACATGTGCATGAAGGCGTCGGCCCAGCCCATGCCGGCGGCGCGAAAGGCGAAGAAGCAACAGGCCGCGATGGCGAAGTACACCACCCACAAGCCGCGCGCGGTTTCGGCGATGCGCGGCGTGAGCTTGGCGTCCTTCATCGGCCCCGGCGTTTCGGCCTTGAAGAGTTGGGCGCCGCCGACACCAAGCAGCGGCAGGATGGCCACCGCGAGGACGAGGATGCCCATGCCGCCGAGCAGCACCAGAAAGCAGCGCCAGACATTGATCGACAGCGGCAGGTTTTCCAGACCGGTGAGCACGGTCGAACCCGTGGTCGTGAGGCCCGACACTGCTTCGAAGTACGCGTCGGTGAACGACAGGCCGGGGATGTGGAGCAGCAGCGGCAACGCGCCAAAGGCCGGCAGCACGCTCCACACCAGGCTGACGAGCAAAAAGCCGTCGCGCGGCTGCAGCTCACGCTTGAAACGCTTGCACGACAGGAACAGCGCCAGGCCGCAGCCCAGCGTGATGAGAATGGCCGCACCGACCGCCGTCAGCGCTGCGTCGCCGCCGAAGGCGGCAAAGGCCAGCGGCACGCCCATCGCTGCAGCGAACACCATCAGGATGCCGCCGAGGATCGCCAGCACGGGCAGAACGCTTTGCACGCCGGGCTAACCCAGGAAAGTAGCGGACACCTGGAACAGCTTCTCGACTTCCCGGACCTGCTTCTTGCTCGACATGAAGACGATCACACGGTCGCCGGTCTGCACCACCGTGTCGTGGTGCGCAATGATGACTTCGGGCCGCGAATCGCCACGCTTGTCGCCCAGGGCCAGCGAGTCTTCGTCGCCCGGCACCGGCAGGCCGCGCACGATAGCGCCGATCTGCACGCCGCGCGGCAGCGCCACCTCTTCAATGCGCCGGCCGGCCATGCGGCACGAGCCCTTGTCGCCACGCACGATGGCTTCCAGCGCTTCGGCGGCGCCGCGGCGCAGCGAGTGCACGGCCTCGACGTCGCCGCGCCGCACGTAGGCCAGCAGCTCGCCGATGACGGCGTGCGACGGCGACAACGCAATGTCGATCGTCGTGCCCTGCACCAGATCGGCATAGGCCTTGCGGTTGATCAGCGCCAGCACACGCCGCGCGCCCATGCGCTTGGCCAGCAGGCAGGCCATGATGTTGTCTTCGTCGTCGCTCGTCAGACCGAGGAACATGTCCATGTCCTGCACGTTCTCGTCGGCCATCAGCTCTTCGTCGGTCGAGTCGCCGTGAAGGATCAGCACGTCGGCGGGCAGTTGCGTGGCCAGGTAGTCGCAGCGTGCCCGGTTCATCTCCAGGATCTTCATCTGCACCTCGCCGCGCAACTGGCGCGCCAGCCGCAGGCCCACCTTGCCGCCGCCGGCGATCATGATGCGCTTGACCGGCCGGTCCATCTTGCGCAGCGCACCGAGGACATGGCGCAGCTTGTCGGTGGCCGCGAGCACGAAGACCTCGTCGCCGGGCTCGATGCGGGTCGTGCCCGTCAGCTCGGCAATCGGCTTGTCCTGGCGGTAGATGGCAACGATGCGCATGTCGGTGCTCGGCACCAGTTGCGGGATCTCGGCAAGCGCATGCTGCACCAGCGGCCCGCCGGCCACCGCGCGCACCGCCACCAGGCTGAGCACGCCTTCGGCGAACTCCAGGACCTGCAGCGCCTCGGGGTATTCGACGAGCTTCCTGATCGTGTTCGTCACCGACTCTTCGGGGCAGATCACCTGGTCGACCGCGAAGCCTTCGCGCTCGGTCGTCATCGGCGCGTCGTCCTGAAACTCCGGGCTGCGGATGCGCGCGATCGTCGTCGGCACGTTGAACATGTGGTGCGCCACCTTGCAGGCGACGAGGTTGGTCTCGTCCATCGGCGCGCAAGCGATGAACAGATCCGCATCTTCGATGCCGGCCTCCCTGAGCACCGACGGCTGGATGCCGTTGCCGGCGACGCCTTTCAAGTCGAGCCGGTCCTGCAGCAAAGCCAGCCGCGCCGGATCGGTATCGATGACCGTGATGTCGTTGGCCTCGGAGGCCAGGCTCTCGGCAACGCTTTCACCAACACGGCCGGCGCCGAGAATAAGGATGTTCATGCGGCGCGCATCTTACGCATCCCGCGCGGCACGCCGAGGGTTCGCGCGGATGCCTTCGCACGCTTCGCGTCCGATCATGCGCGCTCACCCCAACCCCCTGGAGACATCATGAAGCCGATCCGCCGTTTGTTCGAAACCCTCGTTGTGGTCGGCCTGTCGATGCTCGCCTTGGGCGCCGCCGCCCAACAGCGCCCGCCCTACGGCACCGCGATCAACCTTGAAACCGCCAAGAAGATCGGCGCGGCCGCAGTGGCCGAGGCGCGCAAGAACAGCTGGAACGTGGCCATCGCAATCGTCGACAACCACGGCATGCTCGTTTACTACGAAATGCTTGACGACACGCAAACCGCCAGCGCGACCATCGCGCTCGAGAAAGCGCGCACTTCGGCCACCTACCGCCGTCCGACGAAAGAGCTGGAAGACGGCATTGCCGGTGGCCGCAATGCCATCCTCGGCCTGCCCGGCGCCACGCCGATCGAAGGTGGCCTGCCGATCGTCGTCGGCGGCAAAATGATCGGTGCCATCGGCGTCAGCGGCGTGACCTCGCCGCAGGACGGCATCGTGGCCAAGGCAGGGGTCGAATCGCTGAAGTGAGCACAACGCCGCAGGCGTTTGCCTGCCCGTCCTGCGGCGCGGCAATGGCGTTCGATCCGGCGCGCTCGGCGCTGGCCTGCGCTGCTTGCGGCCACACTCGCGTGCTGCCCACGCCGAGCGCCGATGCGCAGGCTGAGGCGCTGCGCGAGCAGGACTATCTCGAAGCGCTGCGCCGCCTGGCGGCGCGCGAGCCGAGCCTGGAGGCGCGCATCGTCGATTGCCCGTCGTGCGGCGCGCAGACGCGCTTCGAGGGCCATGTGGTCGGCGACCGTTGCGCGTTCTGCGCCTCGCCGCTGCTGGTGGAACAAGCGCATGTCGAGCGCCTGATCCGCGCGCAGGCAGTGCTGCCGTTCGCGCTCGACAAGCCGGCGGCGCAGCGCGTGTTCGCGCAGTGGGTCGCCAGCCGCTGGTTCGCGCCGAGCGCGCTCAAGGCCACGGTGCGCGAGGCCGACGGCGTGAAGGGAATCTACCTGCCGTGGTGGACCTACGACGCGGCCACGATCACCACCTACCGTGGCGAGCGTGGCGTGCAACGCCGGGTGCAAGAGCTGCGGCCGAACGCCACGGCGCAAGGCGGTGCGGCGACGACGCGCACCGTCACCGACTGGTCGCCCGCATCCGGTGCGGTGCCTGTGGCCTTCGACGACATCCTGGTGGCGGGCTCGCCGTCGATCGCGCCCCATCTGGCGCGCGTGCTGGACGATTGGGAGCTGTCGCGGCTGCGCCCGCCGGCCGACGAAGCGCTGGCGGGCTTTGCCGTCGAGGTTTACCGCGTCGGCCTCGAAGCCGGCTTCGGCGTCGCGCGCGAACGCATGGAGCCGGCCATCGACGCCGCGATCCGGCGCAACATCGGCGGCGACGTGCAGCGCATCCATGCCAGGCAAAGCGTGATCGACGACATCCGCTTCAAGCACCTGCTGATGCCGGTGTGGATCGGCTCGTACCGTTTCGGCGGCAAGCCGTACCAGATCGTCGTCAACGGGCAGACGGACGAGGTCGAAGGCGATCGGCCTTGGTCGAAGTGGAAGATTCTTCTGGCCGTGCTGCTCGTGCTGGTGGTTCTGCTCGTGCTGATGCAGTTCCAGCAGTGAGCTTTTGCTGCTGCGGCCGTTTGCATGCGTGCTTTGCCGGGTCCCGCCCCGGCTGGCGGGTAACTTTCATTTGTTGGCCCAAATGAAAGTTACCCGGCCGCCGGGCCGGAACCCGGCAATGCACGCACGCGAACGGCAGCAAGCAGAACAAGACAAAGCGCCAACGCTCGCCAAGCGTCACGCCCGCCGCGGCATGCGAAACGGCAGCATCGCCTGCACCACCGGCGAAACCAGCCGCCGCACGTCGAGTGTCTCGTGCACGGCCTGCACGCGCTGGCCGTTGCCGGCCTGCATCTCGATCAACGATCGCGCGTAGAACGGGGTGTCTTCGAGCGTGCGCACGACGCGGGGCGGCGAGCCCGCGCTTGGCGCGCGCACTTGCCGATCGATCCGCCACAGCGCGCTCGGCGCCAGGCGCTGGCGCGGCGAGGCCTCGAAAGCGCTGGTCGAACCGTCGGGCGCAAAGCGCTGCGCGACGAGGCGCGAGGCGCCGCTGCGCCTGACGTCGCGCGGCTGCACGTCGTAGATCACGGCCGTGCTGCCATCGGCCTCGGCCGTGCGCAGCCAGTCCCAGCGCGTGAAGCCGCGCTCGATCGGCTCGTCGCCTTCGTTGCTGTCGAAGTAGGCGTGGCCCTGCCAGCGCAACGCAGGCGACTGCAGATCGACCTCGATGCGAGCGCAAGGCGCGATCGGGCCCCAGCGGTGCAGGCTGCGGCCATCGAGCCCGGCATGAAACGTCGTCAAGGCCCGCGGGTGCAGGCGCAACACGCCGCGCACGGCGCGCAGCAGCGGCACGCTGCGCTCGTCGAGCGTGATCTGCAGGGCGTCGCCTTGCCACTGCAGCTGGCTCGGGCCGACGACGAACGCGTGGCGCTCGCGCTGCACATGGCGCTGTCCACGCTCGGTCATCGTCCAGCGTTTGGCGCCGGGGCTGTACAGGCAGACGTTGATCGCGCAGTGGTCTTCGGCCGGCGTGCGCGGGTCACGCGCTAAGGCGCGGCGGTAGTACGGCGAGAAGACGCTGCCAATGAAGGCGATGAGGGTCATGGCGTGGCGGCCGTCGCTGCTGATGGCATCAACGTACCACCAGCGATACGCACCCGGCGCGAGCGGCTGATCGAATCGAGGTGCGCCAGCAGCGTCGCGGCCGCCAAGCGGCCCGACATCGCCGCCATCGGCACCCCCGGCCCCGGGTGCGCGCTGCCTCCCGCCAGGTACAGACCCGGCAACGCCGTGGCCGCGCCCGGCCGCTTGAACAGCGCCATCCAGCCGTGCGTCGCCGGCCCGTAGAGCGCGCCACCCGAGCCCGGGTAGAGGTGGTTGAAATCCGCCGGTGTGCGCCGCAGCACCTGCGCGCGGCTCGTCAGTTCGAGCTGCAGTCCGCAATGCTGCAGCAGCGCCAGGCTGCGGTGTTCGCATGATTCGATCTCCGAGGGGTCGAAGGAATGTTGGTCCCCGTCTGCGGGGGCGTTGACGAGAGCAAGTAAACGTTCGCGCCCTGTTGGCGGCACCTGATCGTGCAGACGGTCTTGCGCGCAGACATAGACCGTACCCTGCCGCGGCAGGCGGCGTCGTTTGAAGATATCGTCGAATTCACCGGCGTAGTCGTCGTCGAAGAAGACGTTGTGGCGAGTCAGCGGGAAGCCTTCGGTGTGCGCATGGATCGCCCAGGTCACGGCCGACAGCGAGCGCTCGGTGTTCTTCAGCGGCGCGCGCGTGATGCCGGCGGCCTCGTCGCCGAGCAGGCCCATCGCCAGCGCATTGCTGTCGCCGTTGAAGACGACCGAGTCGGCGGCGAGACGCTCGCCGCTTTGCAGTTGCACGGCGCTGGCGCGGCCCTGCGCCGTGACGATGCGCTGCGCGGCGGCACCGTAGCGCAGCTTGACGCCGCGCGACGCGGCCAGGTCTGCAAGGCGTTGCGCGAGGCGAGTCATGCCGCCATCGATCGACCAGACACCGTCCTGCTCGACATGCGCGACCAGCATCAGCGTGGCCGGCGCGGCCCACGGCGAAGCGCCGCAGTACGTGGCGTAGCGCGCGAAGAGCTGGCGCAGGTGCGGATCATGAAAGTGGCGGCCGAGCGTTTGCCACAGCGACGCGAACGGGCCGAGGCCGGCCAGCGCCTTGATGCCGCCGGGCCCCAGATCGGCGCCCATCTGCATCAGGCTCGGCCGGCTGGAGCGGATGTGCGGGCCTTCGAGGCGGCGGTAGATCCGTTTGGCTTCGTCGCAGAAGGTGATGAAGCGCTTGGCCTCGGCGGGCGACGAGAAGCGCGCGATGGCATCGGCGCTGCGCTGGATGTCGGCATGCAGGTCGAGCCGCGCGTCGTGGCCACGCCAGGCGTGGCGGGCCAGCACCGACAGCGGCGTCAGCCTGACGAGTTCGTTGAGTGAGGCGCCAACCTCGGCCAGGATCTCGTCGAACACCCAGCGCATCGTGAACACCGTCGGCCCGGCGTCGATGGCCACACCATCGACCTGCACCGCGCGCATCTTGCCGCCGGGCGCGTCGCCGGCTTCGACCAGCGTCACGTCGAGGCCGCGCGACGCGAGCAGCAGTGACGAGACGAGGCCGCCGATGCCGGCGCCGATGACAACCACCTTGTGCGCTTCAGCCATAGCGCTTGCCGTGCCACTCACCGACGATCTCGATCGGCGCGAAGCGCACGAACATCGACTCGCTGAACCAGCCCTGCCGGTGAGCGCCCTGGATCGCCGCCAGGTGTGCACCGCTTCGCGCATAGGCTTCCATCGACTGCGCGTTGTCCCACAAACTGAACGTCGCTTGTCGCAGCAGCGGCGCTTCACCGAGCCCGACGGCGAGGCGGCAGCCTTCGGCGCGTGCGATGCCGTCGTGCGTGGCCGGCGCGTGGCGCCAGAAGCGCGCGGCGTGGCGCAGGCGGATCGAGGCACGGGTCAGCGCGGCCATCGGCAGGTCGGCCTGCGCGGGCGCGCTCACCGCCAGCGATGCGCCGCCCCAACTGCCGCGGCACGACGTCGCGCGAAGGAAGACGCACAGCGACTCGCGCGAGCGACGGCGGTAGGCGCGCATCAGCGGTGCTTGCGCAGCAAATGACCGCGCACTGTCTTCGTCGTCGAAGAAGCACATCAGGCCTTGATGGTGGAACCCCGGTGCAAGGCCGAAGCCGCCGCCGCGTCCGCTGCCGAGCACACGTGCGAAGCGCAATCCCGGCACGGGGCCGAGCGCCCGCTCACCGAGGACGAGCCGCGACAGGCCCCAAGGCACGGCGCTCGGGTGGAACCTGGCGAGCAGCAGCAGCGCCACCGCGGGCAGCCCTGGCGACGGCAGCACCGTGGCGTCCGCCATCGCGCCGTGGCCCGGCTCGGCATGCAGCGACGGCACCGCAGGCACGACAGCCCGGCGCAGCATCACGGCAGGACCTACTTCACGGTGACTTCAACTCGCCGCGCGAACGGGTCTTCGCCCTTGATGTTGGCTTCGGTCTGCTGCGGCTTGTCGAGCGTGATGCGCTTGTCGGCCACACCGCCGGCCATGAGCGCATCGCGGATCTTGAAGGCGCGTTGCTTGGCGAGTTGCTGGTTGGCCGCCAGCTTGCCGGTGGCCGAGTGGTAGCCCGAGATCGTCGCCGTGCTGTCGGGCTGCGCGTTCAGCGCGGCCAGGAGCTTGTCGATCTTCTTGACTTCGTCGCCCTTGAGCAGCGGCGAATTGACCGGGAAGTACACGATCTCCTTGAGCGCCTGCGGCGGCGCGGCCACGGGCGCTGCTACGACCGGCGCAGCTGCAGCAGCCGGCACGACCACCGCAGGGGCGGCGGTGGCATTGGTCATGAGCCCCGGCCAGTTCTTGGCCATCGCCAAACCACCGAGCGGTTTGTTGACGCCCTGGTGGCATGTCGCGCAGTTGACTTTGGCCACATCGCCTGTCGGCCCCAACCGGTTGGCTGGGAAGGCCTTCGTCAGCGGCTCAAGGTAGGCGGTATTGACATCGCGCGCCATGCGGATGCCGTGCCATGCCGTCACGCGCTGAGGGTTCCACGTCAGGAACGACTGCGTGTTGTGGCAGAAGGTGCAATTCACACCCAGCGAATTGCTGAAGTGATTCATCAGGCTGTAGGTGAGCTCGGCCTGCTTGGTGGACGCGGGGTTGTCGGTGGGCAAGGCCGTCGTCGTCTGCACGCGGATCGGCTGCTCGCCGAGCAGGTAAGGCGTGAACGGGTCGTACGGCAGCGAGGCCAGCGCGATCGACGGCTCGGCCTTGTTCTGGCCGGCGTCGTTGCCCATGCCGGCGCCGACGCGATTGTTCTTTGCCTCTGTACCGGTGAAGTGGATGTTCGCAGGCACTGGCTTGCCACGGTGGCAGGTGTAGCAGGTGACGCCAGCGCCTTCGGCGCCACCGACGTGTTGGGCCCAATCGACATTGAGGTGCCGGTTCATCTCGATCATGCGGCGCGCCACAACCTTGGTGTAAAGGCTGTCGTCGGCGAGGTTGGCGACGTGGCAATAGGTGCAGCCCTGCTCGGGCGCAACCCAGGCAGTGATGGCGACCATGTGGCGCGTGAACTCACCCACCGACAGGTCGCCCAGCACCTTGACGTTCTGGTAGACGTCCTTGGCTTTCGGGCCGTCGTTGCCGCCGGGCGGCGGCAACTCAGGCACCGCCAATTGCGCGGCCTTCAGCGCCGCGTCGATGCGCGGGTTGTCGATCTGCACCATGCCAGTGCCGCG
>JANOEG010000215.1:0-4304 GCA_031413095.1 Burkholderiales bacterium
GAGCGATTGGTAGTGCAGAGGCCGCCCCGCGTTGCGCAGCGCCTGCGCAAAGTGCCGCATCGCCGAAAGAAAGAGTGCAATGCGCGGCTGGCTCGACCAGACATGCGTCGATTCTTCGGCCGCCTCGGCCATCCACACCGCGTCGCGCGTGGCATCGAAGCCGTCGAACGCTGAAGCGTCGAGATCGAGTTGGTCGCCGAGCACAATGACAAGGTGACGGAGTGGGGTCATGCGGCTTGGCCTTTCTTCTTGCGGCAGGCTTCGGAGCAGTAGCGCACCTCGTCCCAGTTTTTCGCCCATGCGCGACGCCAGCTCATCGGCCGGCCGCATGCCACGCAAGGCTTGCTCGGCAGCGCGGCCTTGTTGCCTTTGAAGCCACTCACTCGAACAGGCTCCGTTGCTTTGTATCGATGGGCTTGTCACGCGTGCGCTTCGTAGGCGGCAGGCCGCTCTTGCGCGAGCCGTGCTTGTCTTGAATCGCCTGCGCTTCTTCGCGCGCGGGCGCGGTGCCTCGCAATGCGTAAATGCGCTGCTTCGCGTTGGCGATCGCGGTGCGCTCTTCGACGATCGGCTGCGGGTACACCGCGCTGCCGATCTCCGGCACCCAGCACCGGATGAAGACGCCGTCCGGGTCATGATCGGCCGCCTGCTTGGCGGGCGAGTAAATGCGCAGCGTGTTGATGCCGGTCGTGCCCGACTGCATCTGCATCTGCGACCAGTGGATGCCGGGCTCGAAATCGAGAAACTGACGCGCCAGGAACAACCCCGGCTCGCGCCAGTGCAGCCACAGGTGATAGGCCGCAAAGCTGACCAGCATCGCGCGCATGCGGAAGTTCAGCCAGCCGGTGGCGACCAAGCTGCGCATGCAGGCATCGACCATCGGGTAGCCGGTGCGGCCTTCGCACCAGGCGTCGAAGCGCTCGCGGTTGAAGCGGTCTTCACGCAGGCCGTCGTACGCGCGGGCGAAGTTGCGCTGCTCGACCTGCGGCTCGTCTTCGAGCTTCTGCATGAAGTGGCAGTGCCAGCGCAGGCGGCCGGAGAAACCGCGCAGGTGATGGGCGAAGCGCTTCGACGCGGCGTCGCCGTTGGCCGTCAGCGCCGCGATGCGCGCCTCTGTGGCTTGGTGCACCGTGCGCATCGACACCGTGCCGAACGCGAGGTGCGCCGACAAACGGCTGCAACCCTGCTCGGCGGTGAGCGGGCTCGACAAGGCTTGCCGGTAGCTCGCGCCGCGCTGCTGCAGGAAGCTGTGCAGCGTGTCTTGCGCCGCCGCTTCGCCTGCCGGCGGCAACACGCGGCCTTGCGCTGCAATGCCGAGCTGCGCACGCGTGGGCAGGTCGGGCAGTTCAAGGCCGCGCACGCCCGCGAAGTGCAGGGGCGTCCGAACGAGCGGTGCACTTGCGTGCCGTTGCCAGCGCGCCGCCCAGCCATTGCGGCTCTTCAATCGGCGCACGACGCCGGTCTGCGCGAACTCGGTCCACTGAACGCCGTGGCTGCCGCACCAAGCCGCCACCTGCTGGTCTCGCGCGTAGCTCCACAGCGGACCGGTCTCTTCATGGCTGGCCAGGCGCGTGAAAGCCAACTCGCGGTGCAGCGCAGCGAAGACATCGACGGCCGAACCCACGCGCACCAGCAGCGGCAAGCCGCGCGCTGCGAGTTCGGCCCGCAGCGGCGCCAGGCTGGCCAACATGAACTCGAGATGCTGGGCGTCGAACTCCGGGCTCGACAACCACTCGGGCTCGATCACCACCAGCGCCGCGGCCTGCTCGAAACCCGCGGCCAGCGCCAGCGGCGCATGGTCGCCAACACGCAGATCTTTTTTGAGCCACACGATACAAGCTGGCATCAACCATTCTGGCCCGGCGCGCGCCATGGCGCGAAAACAGGGCCATTGGGCTGGCTATAGTCGTGCGCGTTGTGAATGTCAGCTTGAAAGTTCGTCGATGAAGCGCAGGCATGTCTTGACCCTGTTCGCCGCGGCTCCTGCACTGGCGGGCGCACAACAGAAGAGGCCGGTCAAGCCGCCACTGCCGCCGCCAACCGCGGCTTCGGCTGCCGCAACCGCCGACCTCAGCGCCGACATCGACCTGACACGCGAGATCCTCGCCGCGCTGCACCCGGGCCTGCTGCGCTACAACAGCCAGATGCAGATCGACGCGGTGATGGCGTCGCTCAAACGCAGCTTTGCCTCGGCGCCCGATCTGACGCAGCGCTACCTCGTGCTGTCGCGTTTTCTGGCGACGTTGAAGTGCGGCCACAGCCATGCGAACTTCTTCAACCAGTCGCCCGCCGTGGCCAAGGCGCTGTTCGACAAGAAGTCGCGCCTGCCGTTCACGATGCGCTGGGTTGGCGAGCAGATGGTGGTCACCGGCGGTGATCTCGTCGCGGAGAAGCTGCCGCCGGGCACCTTGATGGGCGCCATCAATGGCGTGCCGGCAAGGGCGATGCTGCAGACGCTGCTGCCTTACGCGCGTGCCGATGGCAACAACGACGCCAGGCGGCGCAACCTGCTCGGTTTGCACGGCCGCACGCACTTGGAAGCGTTCGACGTCTTTCACGGCCTGCACTACGGCGAGCCTCCGGGCGGATTCTTCAAGCTCGACGTGCGCACGCCCGACGGCGTGATCAGCACGATCGAAGTGCCGGCGCTGACAACGGAGGAACGCCATGCGCAACTGCCTGTCGCGGCGGCCGCGCCCGACGCGCCGGTGTGGGACTGGCGTGTCGATGAGCAAGGCGTTGCCGTGCTGACGATGCCCGGCTGGGCGCTCGACAACAGCTCATGGGATTGGCGAGCCTGGCTCACCGACAAGCTCGACACGCTGGCCGGCGACAGCGCAGCCAAGGGCCTGGTGGTGGATCTGCGCGGCAACGAAGATGGGCTCGATTGCGGCAACCTCATCCTCGAACGCGTGATCAAGAGCGCGAGCGCGCCGCCGATGCGCCGCCTGGTGCGCTATCAGAAGACGCCGGACCACTTGAACCGCTACCTCGACACCCGGGACAACAGCGTCCGCGATTGGGGCAGCAACGCCAAACCATTCGACAGCCGCTACTTCGCGCTGCCGGCTGGCGAGACCGCCGTGCAGCCCAAGGGCAAAGCCCTCTCGCTGCCGCTGGTGGTGCTGACCGACGCCGCCAACAGCTCGGCGACATTCGCCTTTGCCCAGCGCATCAAGGCCAGCGGCGCCGGCAAGCTCGTCGGTGAAGCCACCGGCGGCAACCAGCGCGGCCTCAACGGCGGTGCGTTCTTCTTCGTGCGCCTGCCAGCCTCGGGCATCGAGTTCGACCTGCCGCTGATCGGCACCTTTGCACCGCAGCCGCTGCCTGACGCCGGCATCGAGCCGGATGTCAAGGTGGACGTCACCGCGGCCGACATCGCCGCCGGACGCGACGCGGCGATGGTACGCGCGCTGGCCTTGGCCAAAGGCGGTTGAGCACAGGGCGGCGACGCTGCTGACATGGCGCTGGCAGCAGCGGCGGCGCACGATCACACGCTCGCCGCCACTCTCGGAACAGGAGCCGCCCCATGAGCACGACCACCCCCGTCATCTCGGTCCACGGCCTCGAACTCCAACCGCGCCCCGAGGCCTGGTTGCCGCCGCCGACGGCGCGCACACGCTTCGATGCCAAACTCGCTCGTGTCGCCCAGAAGATGGGCCTTTCCAAACTCGGCTGCACCGTGACGCAGGTGGCGCCGGGTTGCACTGCTTACCCGTTTCACAGCCACCGCGCCAACGACGAGCTGTTCTACATCATCGACGGGCGCGGCGAATTGCGGCTGGGCGAATCGCGCCATGCGGTGACGGCGGGCGATGTGGTCGGCTGCCCGGCTGGCGCGCCGAAGACCGCGCACCAGTTGATCAACACCGGCGATGCGCCACTGACCTACCTCGCCATCAGCACGCAGACCGATCCCGAGATCTGCGAGTACCCGGACTCGGGCAAGGTTGGCGCTTACGACGGCAGCGGCGATGGCGAGTTGGCGCATCTGTCGGCGTACAAGAGCGAGATCGACTACTGGGACGGCGAGTAACGCAGGCCACCCAAACATGCGCCGTGCCGACCGCCTCTTCCAGATCGTGCAGCTGGTGCGCGGGCGGCGCCTGTCCACCGGCGATTGGCTGGCCGAGCGGCTGGCCGTCTCGCTGCGCACGGTCTACCGCGACATCGCCGATCTGCAGCGGCAGGGCGTGCCGATCGAAGGCGAGGCCGGTGTGGGCTACCGCATGCGCGCCGGCTTCGATCTGCCGCCGCTGATGTTCACGCACGACGAAGCCAAGGCCCTGGTGGCCGCCGTGCGG
>JANOEG010000216.1:0-1876 GCA_031413095.1 Burkholderiales bacterium
CGATGCTAAAAAGCCCGTCGCAGGTCAAAACGATCTGTTTGCTGTTGACCTCGGTGGCCTGCCAGTCCATCCAGCGTTCGACTTCTGCGCGATCGCGCGGTGATTTCGGCAAAAGGTCTTCGCGCCCGTGTTCGGCGGCCAGCCAGCGGCAGATCGTGTTGGACTCCCAGAGCACGAAGTCGCCCTCACGCACTACCGGAACCAAGGCGTTTGGATTCAGCGCGGTGAACGCGGGATCGCTCGTCGGCTTGAAGCCGAGGCCCCAGTCTTCACGCTCGAAGGGCAGGCCGATCTCGGCGCAGGTCCAGAGCACCTTGCGCACGTTGATCGACGAAGCGCGGCCGAGAATCTTCAGCATGGGTCACGCGGCTCAATGCACGGCAATCGACTTGACCATCGCCATCACCTGCTCGCTCGCTCCACGCCCGGCGCCGGGCACGGGCGACAGACGGTGCGCGATGCATTGCACCAGCACCGCCTGCACGTCGTCTGGCGCCACGTAGTCGCGGCGATCCATCAGTGCGTGGGCTTTCGCCGCGCGCAGCACGGCGATGCCGGCGCGCGGCGACAGGCCTTCGGTGAACCACTGGCCGCTGCGCGTCGCCGCGATCAGCAATTGCAGGTAGTCGAGCAGCGGATCGCCGGCATGGATGGCCAGCACCGCTTGTTGTGCGATCTGCAACTCGGCCGGCGACATCACCGGCTGCAAGCGCGCTACGGTGCTGCGGCGGTCCTCACCCGCCAGCAGCGCGCGCTCGCTGGCCTTGTCCGGATAGCCCAGCGTGATGCGCATCAGGAAGCGGTCGAGTTGGCTTTCGGGCAGCGGGTAGGTGCCGACCTGATCGGTCGGGTTCTGCGTCGCGATCACGAAGAACGGCTCGGGCAGCGGCCGCGTTTCGTTTTCGACCGTGACCTGATGTTCTTCCATCGCTTCGAGCAACGCGCTCTGCGTTTTCGGGCCGGCACGGTTGATCTCGTCGGCCAGCAGAACCTGCGCGAACACCGGGCCGCGGTGGAAGACGAACTGTTCCTTGCTGCGCTCGAACACCGAAACGCCAACCAGATCGCTGGGCATCATGTCGGCGGTGAACTGGACGCGCCGGAAGTCGAGGCCGAGGCTGACCGACAGCGTGTGCGCCAACGTGGTTTTGCCGACACCGGGCACGTCTTCGATCAGCAGGTGGCCGCCCGCCAGCAGGCAGGCGATGCAGTCTTCGATGCGCTGGCGTTTGCCGACGATGACCGTGCTAATCTGATCCGCGAGCCGCGCCAGACGCGACGCCAGCGCGGGATCGACATCCTTGTGTCCCATGCGCCGCACGTTAACTGAAAATGTTTGCCCCTAGCTCGCTTCGCTCGCGTCCCCCGAGGGGAACGTCACGATCTTGGGGCGGCCCTACGATCCTGACCCTATGACCCTCGCCTTCTACAGCCACCCCGATTGCCGTGCGCATTTCATGGGCCGCGGCCACCCGGAATGCCCCGAACGCCTCGACGCGATCGCCGACCACCTGATCGCCACCGGACTGCTCGACGCGCTCGACAGCCGCGAGCCGCCACTGGCCACGGCCGAGCAGTTGCAGCGTGCGCACTCGCCGCTGCACGTGGCCGAGTTGCGCGCGGCGATGGAGCCGTTGACGCAAAGCGGCGAGCATTGCCAGATCGACCCCGACACCAGCGCAGGCCCCGGCAGTTGGCAGGCGGCGCTGCGCGCCGCCGGCGCGGCAGTCGCGGCCACCGATGCGGTCATCGACGGCAGCGCGCAGACGGCGTTCTGCGCCGTGCGCCCACCTGGCCACCACGCCGAGCGCGCGGCGGCGATGGGCTTCTGCTTCTTCAACAACGTTGCCGTGGCGGCGCGCCATGCGCTCGACGT
>JANOEG010000217.1:0-8599 GCA_031413095.1 Burkholderiales bacterium
GCCGGGCTACGGTGGCAAGCTCGGTGTCGAGTGGCGCCCCGCGAAGCAGACGCTCGGCCTCGAGCATGGCGCCGTCGGCATGCAACTGGAATCGGGCTACCGCTTGTCGCTGAAGCTGCGCCACGGTGGGCCGAGCGTGTACCTGCGCGGCAAGTTTTGATCGCACCTGCCTTGCGCAGCCATCGATCCGAAAGTGGCCTGTTGTGTTCGCCATCGCACTGAAGGCCGCTCGACATGCGACTACGCTGGCCCGGTGCCATACGCCGGCTCCACGGGCCGGCCCCGTCTTCTCACTCGCAAAGGATTCACCATGAAGCACTCGATCACCACCCTGGCCGTGCTGGCCGTCTTCGGCCTGGCCGCTTGCGACCGCCCCACCGTGATCAACAACCCGGTCCCGGTGGCGGTACCCGGGCCGGCCGGCGCGACCGGCGCCACGGGCGCGACGGGTAACACTGGCAGCACGGGCTACACCGGCAGCACCGGTGCCACCGGCAACACCGGCGCCACCGGCAAACCCGGTGATGGCACGACCGTGATCGTCCTTCCGCCTGCGGCCTCGGCGCCGGCGAACTGATCTCCATAACAACCCGTTCCAGAGGAGCACACCATGAGCTTAGGCACCATCCTGTTGATCGTCTTGATCCTGATCCTGGTCGGCGTGCTGCCGAGCTGGGGCCACAGCAAGAGCTGGGGCTATGGGCCCAGCGGCGGCGTTGGACTGATCGTGGTCATCCTCGTCGTGCTGCTGTTGATGGGAAAACTTTGACCGTTCGCGCGCTGGCGCTCGGCCTGGCCGCGTTGGCGCTGGCGGCCTGTAGCGAGACCGCCTTGCTGCCGCTTGCGGCCGGCAGCGGGCCGCGGCCGAGTTGCCGTCGCCGCACGCGGCGCGGAGGCGCGGGCCCGGTGACATGACTTTCGCGTTCGGCACCCTGCGCATGCGTTTCGGTATCGCACTGGCGGTGCTGGCCGTGGCCAGTTGCGTGGGTTGCAGCAGCCTGCCCCGGATCGTGCCCGACCTGGCCGCGCGGCCCGGCCCGGCGGTGCAGTTGGAAGGCGCGCGCGGCCCGCTCTCGGCCGCGCAAAGCAAGGCCATCCTCGCTGCCCTGGCCAGCCGCAGCCCCAACACCGACATCTTCGCGCGCCACCTGGCACTCGAAGAGGCCATCGTCGGCAGCCCGCTGACCACCGGCAACCAGGTGATCCTGCTGCAGGACGGCCCGGCCACCTACCAGGCGATGTTTGCCGCCATCGCGGCGGCCAAAGACCACATCAACCTGGAGACCTACATCCTCGACGACGACGAGGTCGGCCAACGCTTTGCGCAGGCGCTGATGGCCAAGCAGGCCGCGGGCGTGCAGGTCAACCTGCTGCGCGACAGCGCCGGCACCTTCGGCACGCCGGCCGCGTTCTTCACCCAGCTCGCCGCCAGCGGCATCCGGGTGCACGAGTTCAACCCCGTCAACCCGCTGGCCGCGCGCGAGAGCTGGCAGTGGAACCAGCGCGATCACCGCAAGCTGCTGATCGTCGATGGCCGCATCGCGTTTCTGGGCGGCATCAACATCAGCAGCGTCTATTCCGGCGGCTCGTTCCAGCGCGGGTCGAAGGGCGCGCCGAAGATCCCCGGCGCCGACAACCCGGCCTGGCGCGATACCGACCTGCAGTTGCAGGGCCCGGTGGTGGCCGAGTTGCAAAAGCTCTTCATCGAGGCCTGGGAAAAGCAGAAGGGCCCGCCGCTGGCCTCGAAGAACTATTTCCCGCCGCCGCAGAATGCCGGCCGCCTGGTGGTGCGCGCCATCGGCAGCTCGCCCGACGAGCCCTTCAGCCTGATCTACGCCACCCTGCTCTCGGCCATCGGCAGCGCCGAAACCAGCGTGCGCATCACGAATGCCTATTTCGTGCCCGACCCGCAGTTGCTGGCCACGCTCGAAGCCGCGGCGGGGCGCGGGGTCGATGTGGCGCTGATCCTGCCCGGCCAGACCGATTCGTGGCTGACCTTCCATGCCGGCCGCCGCCACTATGAGCGCCTGCTGCGCGCCGGGGTCAAGCTGTACGAACGCCGCAGCGTGATCCTGCATTCGAAGACGGCCCTGATCGACGGCGTGTGGGCCACGGTCGGCTCGACCAACCTCGATTGGCGCAGCTTCCTGCACAACTACGAGCTGAACGCCGTGGTGCTCGGCGCCGAGTTCGGCAGCCAGGTGCAGGCGATGTTCGAGCGCGACCTGGCGGCGTCCAATCCAATCACGCTCGCGCAGTGGCAGCAGCGCTCGCTCGACCTGCGCGTGAAGGAGTTGTTCGCGCGGGCCCAGGGTTTGTTCTGATGCGCACGTGTGTCGGTTTGCAAGCGCTGTGGTGAAGTTCACGGCTTGCACACCCCATCTGTAACTGCCGCATGAAGGTTCTGGGCATCGAGTCGTCTTGCGACGAGACCGGCGTCGCGTTGGTGCAGGTGATCGGCGATGCCACGCCTCGATTGCTCGCGCACGCCTTGCACAGTCAGGCCGAGATGCACGAGGCCTTCGGCGGCGTGGTGCCCGAGCTGGCTTCGCGCGATCACATCAGGCGTGTGTTGCCGTTGGCGCGGCAGGTGATGGAGCAAGCCGCCTGCACGCTGGGCGAACTCGATGTCGTGGCCTACACGCGCGGACCTGGTCTGGCCGGTGCGTTGCTCGTCGGCGCTGGTGTGGCTGCGTCGCTCGCTGCGGCGTTGGACAAACCGCTGGTCGGTGTGCATCACCTCGAAGGGCATCTGCTGTCGCCGTTCCTCTCGGCCGACCCGCCGCGATTTCCCTTCGTCGCCTTGCTGGTCTCCGGCGGCCACACGCAATTGATGCGCGCGCAGGCGGTAGGAGAGTACGAGTTGCTCGGCGAGACGATCGACGACGCGGCCGGCGAGGCTATCGACAAGAGCGCCAAGCTGCTCGGCCTGGGCTACCCGGGTGGGCCGGCGCTGGCGCGGCTGGCGAAACAGGGCGATGCGGCGGCGTTCGCGCTGCCGCGTCCGCTGCTGCACAGCGGCGACCTGGACTTTTCGTTTGCCGGCTTGAAGACGGCCGTGCTGACGCAGGTGCGCAAGTGCGAGGCCGGTTCGGGCGCCGCGTCGTGGCGCGCCGACCTGGCGGCGGCCACCGAAGCGGCGATCGTCGAGGTGCTGGTGAAGAAGTCGGTGCGAGCGCTGCGCGACACCGGCTTGTCGCGGCTCGTCGTCGCCGGGGGCGTCGGCGCCAACACGCGACTGCGCGAGCAGTTGAACGCCGCCTGCGCCAAAGTGCGCGCGCAAGTGCACTACCCGGAACTGCATCTGTGCAGCGACAACGGCGCAATGATCGCGCTGGCCGCGGCGATGCGGGTGCAGGCCGGGCGCACGCAGCCGCAGCACGACCTCACGTTCGAGGTGAGGCCGCGCTGGGCTTTGGATCAAATCAATTGATCGTCAGGTGCTTCGCAGCCGCGGCGCGCTTCTTCGCCAGCGTCAGCGCCAACACGCCGCTGTCGAGCTTGGCCTGCGATGCGTCCTGATCGACTTCTTCCGGCAGCGTGAAGCTGCGGGCGAAGCTCGACGTCGAGCGCTCGCGGTAGATGATTCGTTCGCCATCTTTCTTGGCTTCTTCGCGCTGCGTCTGCGCGCTGACACTGACGCGGCGGCCGTCGATCGTGATCTTCACGTCGTCTTTCGCTACGCCGGGCATGTCGATGAAAACGCTGTAGCCGCCTTCGGTCTCGGCGACGTCGAGCGACGGGCTGCGCAGCGTCCGCTCGGCGCCGAAGGCGCTGTCGAACAAACGATCGAAAGACCGCGACAGATCGGAAGCAGAACGGGCAACAGGGACGAGCAACATGGTGAACTCCTAAAATGGTGGCGAGCGTCGTTGTGACTCTCATGCCGCTGAAACTTGGAGCAGCTTTTTTGTTTTCAAGACCGGCTGATTGACATGCATCAATTTCGACTGAACCGCCGCAGCGTACTGGCCTTCGCCACGGCCGCCGCCTGTGCCGGCGCACGCGCGCAGGGCGCGCCCGCGCCGCTGCGCATCGCGCTGATCGAAGGCTTGTCCGGCCCGTTTGCAAATGCGGGCGAAGCGGTGTTTCGCAACCTGCTGTGGGCCACCGAGCGGATCAATGAGCGCGGTGGTGTGAAAGTTGGGACCACCCAGCGACGGCTGGAGATCGTGCGCTTCGACAGCGAAGGCAACACAGAGAAGGCGCTGTCGCTGCTGCGCGCGGCGATCGACCAAGGCATCGGATTCATTGCGCAGGGCAATAGTTCGGCGGCCGCCGCGGCGCTGATCGAGGCGCTGGACAAGCACAATCAGCGCGAGCCGCAGCGGCGCGCGCTGCTGCTGAACTACTCGGCCGTCGATCCGACATTGACCAATGAGCGCTGCAGCCCGTGGCACTTTCGCTTCGATGCGCATGCCGACATGCGGCTGGCGGCGCTGGTTGAGGTGCTCCGCGCCGACACTACGCTGAAGAAGGTTTACCTGATCGGTCAGGACTACAGCTTCGGTCAGCACGTCCTGAAGCAGGCGCGGGCGATGCTCGCTGCCAAGCGGCCGGACATCGAGATCGTTGGCGATGAGCTGCATCCGCTCGGCCGCATCAAGGACTTCCTGCCTTACGCCGCGAAGATCCAGGCCAGTGGTGCACAAGCCGTGCTGACCGGCAACTGGGGCAACGACCTGACGCTGCTGGTCAAGGCGATGCGTGAAGTCCGCGAGGTCGGCGCAGGCGTCAAGTTCTACACCTTCTACGGCAATGCGCTCGGCGCCCCCGCCGCCATCGGCGAGGCCGGCGTTGGCGCGGTCTATGCCGTCGCCGAGTGGCATCCGAATGTCGGTGGCGCGGCGTCGGACGCGTTCTACGCGGGCTTTCGCAAGCGCTTTGGCGAGCCGCGTGATGACTACGTGCACCTGCGCATGCAGGCGCTGGTGGAGATGCTGGCCGCTGCCGTCGAGCGTGCGGGCAGCGTCGAGGCGGGCGCGGTGTCGCGGGCGTTGTCAGGCGCGAGGTTCGATGCGAAGCACCTCGGCGGTTTTCACAATGCGACGATGCGCGCCGACGACCATCAACTGCAGCAGCCGGTCGTGGTCAGCGTGATGGACCGCGTAGGCGCCCCAGGCGTCAAGCACGATGTCGAAGGTTCGGGCTTTGGCTTCCGCACCGTGCGTCGCTTCGAAGCCAACGAGGTCGAGATGCCGACCACTTGCAAGATGCCGAGGACCGACTGATGAGAGAAGCGATCAAGCACCTGCCTGCCTCGCGCATCCGCGAAGTCGCCAACGCCGGCCTCGGCCGCGACGACGTGCTTGCGTTCTGGTTCGGCGAGAGCGACGAGGTCACGCCGGACGCGGTGCGTGACGCGGCGATGCAGTCGCTGGCCCGCGGCGAAACCTTCTACTCGCACAACCTCGGCCTGATCGAGTTGCGCGAGGCTCTGGCTGCGTACACGAGCACCTTGCACCGGCCGGTGTCGGTCGATCGCATCGCGGTCACTTCGTCCGGCGTCTCGGCGCTGATGTTGGCCACTCAGATGCTGGCGGGGCAGGGCGATGAAGTGATTGCCGTCGTGCCGGTGTGGCCGAACCTGACAGCGCAGCCTGCGATCATGGGCGCGACTGTGAAGCGCGTGTCACTCGTGCCGCGCGATGGCGCGTGGACGCTCGATCTGCAAACGCTGCTCCGCACCGTGACGCCGGCCACACGCATGCTGCTCGTCAATGCGCCGAACAACCCGACGGGTTGGACGCTGACACGCGCCGAGCAACTGGCGATCCTGGAGCATTGCCGTCGCACCGGCACCTGGATCGTGGCCGATGAGGTCTATGAGCGTCTGTGGTTCGGCGAAGGCGCTACCGCGCCGAGCTTCCTCGACATTGCCGAACCCGACGACCGCCTGATCGTCGTCCACAGCTTCTCGAAGTCCTTCCTGATGACCGGCTGGCGTCTCGGCTGGATGGTCTTGCCGGGTGGCCACCTCGACGCGATCGGCAAGCTGATCGAGTTCAACACCTCGTGCGCGCCGGTCTTCGTGCAGCGCGCAGGCCTCGCAGGGCTGCAAACGGCGCAAACGACGGTCCCTGCGCTCGCCCAACGCATGCAATCTTGCCGTGACACGCTGGTCGATGGCCTGCGGCGCCTGCCCAACGTGCACGTGGCCAGCCCCCTCGGCGGCATGTACGCCTTCTTCCGCGTGCCTGGTCGCTCCGACGACTCGCTGGCCTTTGCCAAGCACCTCGTCGCCGAGCACGGCCTGGGCCTGGCCCCTGGCGTGGCCTTTGGTGACGAAGCGCAAGGCTGGCTGCGCTGGTGCTTTGCGTCACGCGACTCGGCGCGGCTTGCCGAGGGCCTGGCCAGGCTCGAGCGCGCTCTGCGCCTATAATCCGCGGGCCTTCGCAAGAACGCACCAGCACGGCATGGGTCGGTTTCACCCGTGACCGCAAGTCAAAACCGGAAACCGCAGACAGCGATCGCCCATGTAATGTGGGCACCTGAGCGGTTTCCACGAACTCAGGAAATCGCGTTCATCATGTCAATGACCACCGCTCAAACGGCCGAAGTCGTCAAGGCCAACGCCCGTGGCGCCGCCGATACCGGCAGCCCCGAAGTTCAAGTTGCGCTGCTCACCGCACGCATCAACGAACTGACCCCCCACTTCAAGACCCACGCCAAAGACCATCACGGCCGGCGCGGCCTGTTGAAGATGGTCAACCAGCGCAAGCGCCTGCTGTCTTACCTCAAAGACACAAACGCCGATCGCTACACCGCGCTTATCCAGAAGCTCGGACTGAGAAAGTAAGACGCGGACAGGGCGCTTTGCGCCCTGTTTCCGTCTCCTCGAAGAGGCACACCCGACGCGCTGCTCATGTCATTCCAACGCCGCTTTTTCAAAGAGCGTCACTGGAATGGCATCCCGCCGACGGCTCGCTTCTCCTCCATCGCTAGATAAACAGGAGAGACCATGAGCATGTTCAACAAGGTCACGAAGAGCTTCCAGTGGGGCCAACACAAGGTCACGTTGGAGACGGGCGAGATCGCCCGTCAATCGACTGGCGCTGTGCTGGTCGATATCGAAGGCACCGTCGTGCTGGCCACCGTGGTCGCGCGCACCGAAGCCAAGTCGGGCCAAGACTTCTTCCCGCTGACCGTCGATTACATCGAGAAGACCTACGCCGCCGGCAAGATCCCGGGCAGCTTCTTCAAGCGCGAAGGCCGCCCGAGTGAGCTCGAGACGCTGACCTCGCGTTTGATCGACCGCCCGATCCGCCCCTTGTTCCCGGACGGCTTCTTCAACGAAGTGCAGGTCGTGATCCACGTGCTGTCGCTGAACCCGGAAGTGCAAGCCGACATCGCCGCGCTGATCGGCGCCAGCGCTGCGCTGTCGATCTCCGGCATCCCGTTCAACGGCCCGATCGGCGCTGCGCGCGTTGGCTACATCAACGGCGAGTACGTGTTGAACCCCGGCAAGACCGAACTTGCCACCAGCCAGTTGGACCTGATCGTTGCCGGCACGCAAGCGGCTGTGCTGATGGTCGAGTCGGAAGCGCAGCAACTGTCGGAAGAGATCATGCTCGGTGGCGTGGTCTTCGGCCACGAGCAGGGCAACGTCGCTATCGCTGCGATCAATGAGCTGGTGCGCGACGCCGGCAAGCCCGAGTGGCAGTGGGCCGCTCCGGCCAAGGACGAACCCTTCATCGCCAAGGTGACAGGTCTGGCGCAAGACAAGATCAACGCGGCCTACCAGATCCGCAGCAAGCAGGCACGCACGCAAGCCTGCCGCACGGCGTATGCCGAGACGATGGCGGCGCTCAAGGCCGACGGCGTCGAATTCGACAAGGTCAAGGTCGAAGGCCTGCTGTTCGACATGGAAGCCAAGATCGTCCGCGGGCAAATTCTTGCCGGCGAGCCGCGCATCGACGGCCGCGACACGCGCACCGTGCGTCCGATCGAGATCCGCACCGGCATCCTGCCGCGCACGCATGGCTCGGCGCTGTTCACGCGCGGCGAGACGCAGGCGGTGGTGGTGGCCACGCTCGGCACCGACCGTGACGCGCAGCGTATCGATGCGCTGGCCGGCGACTACGAAGAACGCTTCATGTTGCACTACAACATGCCGCCGTTCGCCACTGGTGAAACCGGCCGCGTCGGCTCGCCGAAGCGCCGCGAAATCGGCCACGGCCGCTTGGCCAAACGCGCGCTCGTCGCGATGCTGCCGACGAAGGAAGAGTTCCCGTACACGATGCGCGTCGTCAGCGAGATCACCGAATCCAACGGCTCGTCGTCGATGGCCTCGGTGTGTGGTGGCTGCCTGGCGATGATGGACGCCGGCGTGCCGATGAAGGCGCACGTGGCTGGCATCGCGATGGGCTTGATCAAGGACGGCAACCGCTTCGCCGTGCTGACCGACATCCTCGGCGACGAAGATCACCTGGGCGACATGGACTTCAAGGTCGCCGGCACGACAGGCGGCGTGACCGCGCTGCAGATGGACATCAAGATCCAGGGCATCACCAAAGAGATCATGAAGGTCGCTCTGGATCAGGCCAAGGAAGCGCGTTTGCACATCCTGGGCAAGATGCAGGAGGCCGTCGGCGGTGCG
>JANOEG010000218.1:0-4931 GCA_031413095.1 Burkholderiales bacterium
CCTCGATGTTCTGCCGCGTCAGCCAGTCGTTGAGCAGCGCCAGGCCCAGCATGAGAACGGCCGCACACGCGGCCGCGATGCCGAGCGCGGGGTGTGCGAGCCAGATGACGGCGATGTACACAATGGCCCACGGCGCGTCGAACACCGCCAGCAGCCCCTGCGCCGAGAACAGGCCGCGCACCGTGGCCACGTCGCGCAGCGCCTCGGTCGCCGGCCGGTCGGGCGAGCACGCCGCACGCGCCAGCACGTCGCGCGCCACCACCGGCAGCAGCGCGTCGCCGATCAGGTTGCCCACCACGCCCTGCAGGCGGCTGCGCAGGTAGTCCAGACCGAGCGCCAGCGCCAGCGCCGCGCCCACGCCGAGCAGCAGCAACAGCAGCGTCTCGCGGCTGCCGCTGGAGAGCACGCGGTCGAACACCTGCAGCATGAAGAGGGCCGGCGCCAGCATCAGCAGGTTCATGACGAAGGAAAACGCGGCCACCGCCACCAAGGGGCGGGTGGCGAGCGGGCGCAGGCGCGACGCGGCTGGCTCGGCGAGTAGCAACGTGTCGGCGCCGAAGGCCGAACGCGCGGGTTCGCTCTTGAAGAGGCTGGAGGAGGTCATGTCTGCCAAATGGGCGGTGCGCTGCTGAGTCAGGTGCCGAGCCGGATGTCGTTGAAGTCGAAGGTGTCGGTCGGCTGCGGGTTCAGCGTGGCCACCAGCGAGCGCCCGGTGGTCGTGTTGCCGCCGTTCGAATCGTAGTAGAGCGCGCCGGTGGCGTTGTCGTAGATCACGTTGACGCCTGCAGCGAACACGCCGATCGTGCCATTGCCAGTGGCGAAGTCGCCCGCGGCCAGGACGCTGCCGTTCGTGTTGGTGCCCGCCAGCGCGGTGAAGATCGCCAGCGACAATTCCACCGTATCACCGCCCGCCGGCACACCCGCGGCATTGAAGTCAGTGATCGTGTCGGCGTTGCCCGCGTTCGCGGCGACGTTGAAGACGAACGTATCGCTGCCCGCACCACCGGTGAGCGTGTCAATGCCGGCGCCGCCGATGATCCGGTCGTTGCCGCCATCGCCCCGTAGCACGTCGTTTGAACCAGCGCCATCGATCGTGTCGGCGCCCTGCGTACCGGTGATGTTGTTCACCGAGTTATTGCCGACGAAGCTGCCCGTACCGGTGCGTGTCGAGATCGCGGACAGATCCAACGTTGTGGTGTTGACGTTCAGCGCGAAGTTGCCCGTGGCGAGAGTCTCCACGCTTGTCATCGTGAAGCCTGCACCGAGGTTGACCTCGGCGGTGAACTGCAGCGTGTCGGTACCCGCGCCGCCATCGATGTTGTCGCCGTTGAGGTCTGCAGGGCCGACCACGCGGAAGGTGTCGTTGTCGGCACCACCGCGCAGGGTGTCGGCGTCGGCACCGCCGGTGATGATGTCATCGCCCGCGTCGCCGTCAATGATGTCGAGCCCGAGGCCGCCGAGTAGCGTGTCATTGCCGCCCTGGCCAGAGAGAACGTCGTTCAAAGCGCCGCCGTCGATCACGTCCACACTCTGCGTTCCGGTGATCGTGTTGGCCACATTGTTGCCGTTGATGTCGGCGCTTGTTCCCGTCTTCGTCAGCGCCGAGAGGTTCACCGCGGCCGTGGTATTGACGTTTAGCGCGAAGCCACCCATGTTCAGCACTTCCACGCCAGCCAGGATGAACCCCGCAGTCACGTTCACAGCGCTCGTGAATTGAAGCGTGTCCGTGCCTGCTCCACCGTCGATCGTGTCGCCGCTGTTGAGCGCACCCGCGCTGTTTACGCCGTTGAGCTCGCCGCCGCCGACGCGGAACGTGTCGTTGTCTGCGCCGCCCTGCAGGTTGTCGGCCTCAGCACCGCCGGTGATGATGTCGTCGCCTGCACCGCCGTTGATCGAATCTGCACCCGCGCCGCCGAGCAAGGTGTCGCCACCACCCGCACCGGCCAGGATGTCGTTTCCGCCTCCGCCGTCGATCGAGTCGGCGCTTTGCGTGCCGGTGATGTTGTTGGCTGAGCCATTGCCGTTGATGACCCCGGTGCCGGTACGCGTGAGCGCTGAGAGGTTCACCGCCGCCGTGGTGTTGACGTTCAGTGCAAACGTGCCCATTGCGAGCTGCTCAACGCCGGTCATCGTGAATGCGGCGCCGAGGTTCACTGCACCGGTGAGCTGCAGCGTGTCGGTGCCGAGTCCGCCGTCGATGTTGTCGCCGTTGAGGTCATTGCCGACTACCTGGACCGTGTCGTTGCCGTCCTCGCCTCGCAGTGTGTCGGCCCCGGCGCCGCCGATCAGGGTGTCGTCGCCGGCACCGCCGTACAACTGGTCGGCCACGGCCCCACCACCGGCATTGAGCGTGTCGTTTCCGCCCATGCCGGCGAGCACATCGACGGCGTTGGTGCCAATGATAGTGTTCGCGGCTTCGTTGCCGGGAGCAACCGTGGTCACGATCACGGTGGCGCTCGCCGCGCGTTGCGCGCCCTGGGAATCGCTCACCGTGTAGCTGAAGCTGCCCACGCCGGCGAAATTGGCCGTCGGCGTGAAGCGCGGGTTGCCGGTGGACGCGTCGATAGCCACCGTGCCGTTCACCGCACCGCTCACCGCCACGACCGTCAGCGTGTCACCGGTGTCGACGTCGGTGTCGTTGGCGCGCACTGCCACCAGGACCGGCGTGTTGCGCAGCACGGCCGTCGTGTCAGCCACTGCAACGGGTGCGTCGTTCGTGCCTTCCAGGGTCACGGTGATCAGCTGGACCACTGTGCCGCCGCGGCCGTCGTCCACGGTCACGTTGAAGCTTTCGGTGATCTGTTGCCTCTGGGCGAGTGATTGGATGGCGCTGTTGGATAACGAATAACTCCACGCCACCGTGCCCACGCCAGCTCCAGTGGCTGCGGTGGTGATGCCTGCCGTTAGCGCGCCGCCGAGCGGGTTGCCGGCAACGGGCGCCACTGTCAGCGCGTGGCTGTCGGTAAGGTCCACATCGTCGAAGCTGAATGTTCCGCTGGCCGCGAGGGTTGCGCTTTGCGAGTCTTCGATCAGTGGGCCGTTTCCGAACGTCGTGTCCAGCGAGCCGTCGGCGTTGAAGCGCGCCAGTGCGAAGTTGTTGCCCCCACCTGCGCTGTTGGATGCATACCCCGACACGACGATCTTGCCGTCGCTTTGCAGGGCGACGGAGTAGCCCACGTCGGCGTTGTTGAAGAAGTCCGTCGTCACTTTGCCCGTGCCGTTGCCGAAGCTCTGCGTGTCCAGCGACCCGTCGGCGTTGTAGCGCGCCAGCGCGAAATCGTTGCCCCCTCCCGCGTTGAATGCATACCCCGCCACGACGATCTTGCCGTCGCTTTGCAGGGCGACGGAGAGGCCAGAGTCGGTGCCGCTGAAGAAATCGGTTGTCACCTTGCCGGCGATTGGCAACGAGTAGGTCGGCGCGGGCAGGGCGGCCACGATGGGCGCGTCGTTTGTGCCGGTGATCGTCACCGCGACGTCCTGCGATGCCGAAGCCCCATGCGCATCCGCCACGGTCACCGTGTAGTGCTCCACCACGCTCTGTCCGGCGGCCAGGTATTGGGCGACGGCGTTGTTGAGGGTGTAGGTCCAGGGCAGCGTGCCGCCACTGGTGCTGGCGAATTCGTTGACCGCACCCAGGCTCAGGCTGCCGAGGCTCGTTGTGTTGCCCGCCGCGGCAACGAAGCTCGCGCTGTGCGTGTCGATCAGGTCGACGTCTTCGAACGCGATCGTGCCGCTGGCGATGAGCGAGTCCGTCGTCGACGGTGTCGATACCGCGTCTTCGGTCACCGTACCCGCGGCACTGGTTCCGGGCACGTCGATGGCTACCGCATCGTTGACGCCCGATACGGCCACGCTGATGTTGTTCGCGACCGTACCGCCATGCCCGTCGGCTACGGTGATCGTGAACGCTTCGTTCGCCACCTGCCCAT
This sequence comes from Burkholderiales bacterium, assembly GCA_031413095.1. Taxonomy (GTDB): domain Bacteria; phylum Pseudomonadota; class Gammaproteobacteria; order Burkholderiales; family Burkholderiaceae_C; genus CADEEN01. The sequence goes on from JANOEG010000218.1 coordinate 3,930, forward strand.
GCGCGAGCTGTTGTGCTCCACTGTTGGCCAGGGAGTACGTCCAGGCCACCTGGCCCATGGCAGCACCGGTCGCGACGTTGGTGATGCCGGCGGCGATGCTACCTCCCAGCGTATTGCCCGCGACGGCAGCCGCACTCACGGTGTGTGTGTCGATCAGATCGACGTCGTCGAAGGCGAAGCTGCCGCCTGCCGTGAGGCTGAGCGTGGCAGAGTCTTCCCGCACCGCGGCGGCGCTGGTGTCTGGCGTGCCGTTGGCGTTCAGCCGCACGAGGGCGAAGTCGGTTTGACCGAGCACTCCGCCGGTTGTGGACCGCGTGCCGCCGACAACGACGATGCGGCCGTCAGGCAGCACAGAGACCTGTGCCGGGATGTCGTAGCTGTCGCTGCCCAGATCAACTTGAACCTTGCCGGCGCCGCCGAAGCTCGAGTCGACGCTTCCATCGGCATTGAATCGCGCGATGGTGAAGTCGTACCACGACCCCGTATTCGACACGTCAAAGGCGGACACCAGGAGCTTGCCGTCCGGCTGCACCGCAACGCTCATTCCTTGAGCGAAGTTCCGGTCGAAGCCAGTCAAGACGGTTCCATCGCCGCCCCCAAAACTCGAATCGGGTGTGCCGTCGGCGTTGAATCGCATCAGCGCGACATTCGGCGTGTTGGCGCCCGATTGCACCGTCCCGACGACAACGATCTTGCCGTCGGTCTGCAGGGTCAGGCTGGTTCTGGCGTTGCTGATGTTGGTTAGCGGGTAAGTCACTGCCCCACCGGTACCGAAGCCGGTGTCGAGGGTGCCGTTCTGGTTGTAGCGCACCAGCGCACCTGCAACCGTGCCACCGATGCTGGTAAAGCCGCCCAGCAAGACCTTGCCGTCCCCCTGCACCTGCACCGACGTACCCAAATCGTTGCTGGCGCTGAAGAGGTCGGAGGAGACGAAGCCGTCTCCGGCGCGTTCGCGCAAGCTTGCCTGCGTGGCTGCATCCAGCGCCTGGCAATAGGGCAGGT
>JANOEG010000219.1:0-3979 GCA_031413095.1 Burkholderiales bacterium
AAGCGCAACGGCTGGGCGATCGAGTGCCGCATCAATGCGGAAGACCCGTTCCGCAGTTTTCTGCCATCAACCGGGCGCTTGATCACGTTCCGACCACCGGCGACGACGATGGAGGCGGCGCAGCCCGTGCCGCTCGGCGGCGGCGTGCGCGTGGACACCGGCGTCTATGAAGGCGGCGAGATCCCGATGCACTACGACTCGATGATCGCCAAGCTGATCGTGCACGGCCGCGACCGCCCCGATGCGATCGCGAAGATGCGCGAAGCGCTGAACGCGTTTGCGATCCGCGGTATTTCGAGCAACGTGCCGTTCCAGTCGGCGTTGCTGGCGCACCCGAAGTTCGTCAGCGGCGAGTTCAACACCGGCTTCATCGCCGAACACTACGGCAAGGGCTTCTCCGCGGCCGACGTGGTGCATGACGATCCGCTGTTCCTCGTGGCGCTCGCAGCGTTCGTGCGCCGCAAGGCGCGGGAGCGCGCGATGGGCATCAGCGGCCAGATCGACGGCCACCGTGCGAGGAACCTTCCCGACCTGGTGGTCGTGATGCTCAAGCCCAATGGCGTGTACGAGCACCATCCGGTGCACATCGAAGAGTTCGAGCCCACTGCGGGCAAGGCCGATGTCGTGATTCTGAACAGGCATTTCGCTATTCAAAGCAAGACCCGCCTCGGCGACACGCTGATGACCGGCACCTGCAACGGCAAGCACTTCACCGCGCAGGTGGAGCGCGGTGGTGAGCGCCGGCCGCTGGCGATTCGCGTCGCGCACAACGGCACGGCGATCCAGACGCTGGTGCTGTTGCCCCGAGCTGCGGAATTGCTGAAGCTGATGCCACACAAGGCGCCGCCGGACTTGTCCAAGTTCCTGCTCTCGCCGATGCCGGGTCTGCTCGCCGACATCAACGTGCAGCCTGGGCAGAAGGTGCTGGCTGGCGAAAAGCTGGCCGTGATCGAGGCGATGAAGATGGAGAACATCCTCACCGCCACGCAGGATGGGACGGTGAAGGAGGTCCTGGCGAGGAAGGGCGAGAGCCTGGCGGTGGACCAGCCGATCGTGTCATTCGCATAGGCTCTTCGCATGAACAAGCCATTTCGCATCCTCGGCCTGCAGCAAGTTGCCATCGGCGGGCCCAGCAAGCAGCGCCTGAAGTCGCTCTGGGTCGATGTGCTTGGCTTAGAAGTGAAGAGCACGTTCACCAGCGAACGCGAGAACGTCGATGAAGACATCTGCGCGCTCGGCCACGGCGTGCACGCCGTTGAGATCGATCTGATGCAGCCGATGGACCCGGACAAAAAACCCGCCGTGCACACCACGCCGCTCAATCACATTGGCCTGTGGGTCGATGATTTGCCGAAGGCTGTCGAATGGATGACGGCCCACGGCGTTCGCTTCGCGCCCGGCGGCATCCGCAAAGGCGCGGCGGGTCATGACATCTGCTTCATCCACCCCAAGGGCAATGACGAGTTTCCGATCGGTGGCGAGGGCGTGTTGATCGAACTCGTGCAAGCGCCGCCCGAGGTCATCGCAGCCTTCAGTTCGTGATTGCCCCGCGTTCGTAGGTGATCAACCGCCCCTTGTAGCCCAGCGCGTCGAGCCGCTCTTCGCTGCGGTTGAAGCCTTCGTTCGCCATCTGCCGGTTGAATGCGGCGCGGTTGCTGCGGTCAGGATCGACGATCCAGACCTGTGCCTGAGCGCTGGCGTGGCGGCTGATGAAGGCGGCCAGGCCACCCGACGCGTCGCGCTCGTAGAGCAGATCGCTGCCGATGATCAGATCGAAGCGCCCGCGGACCACGCTGCCGCGATGCGCACCGCCGCGCACGCGGTCTCGCACGGGGACGTTCCACTGTCCGTGCCGGTAGTCCATCGGCGCCAGGCCGTTCAAGCGCAGATTGGCACGCAGAAAGCCCGAGGCCAGTGGATGGCAATCGCTCGCCGTGATGTCGGCGCCGCGCCGGTGGCCGACCAGACTCGGCAGCGCCAGGCCGCAGCCGATCTCGAGGATGCGCTCGCCGGTGCGCACGTCGCGCCGCGCCAGGTGCGCGGCCAGCGCCATGCCCGAGGGCCAGCACATCCCGAACAGCGGCCATGCCGCCGACGAAATGCCCAAGCGCTCCGCATGGCCCCGCGGATCGTGGAACTGCTGCCGGTCGGCCAGCGAGCGGATGACGAGGTCATCGACGCCGTCGATGGCAATGCGGGTCTGGTGGGTGTGAAAGCCGTGCATGAAGGCGTGGCTGGCGAAGAAACTGGACAGGCCGCGCGCGGCGGCGAGTATGCGCGACATGTCCGTCTGCGCAGCTCGCAGTTGTCCTCCGCGACCAGGGCCGCGCGTTGTTCAGCAGCGTCTGACGCTTCACGCGGCGTATCCTGCGTGTCCCTCGTTGCAGACACATTCCCATGACGCCTCGCCCGCCGCTGCGCATCGGCATCCTCGGTTGCGCGAACATCGCCCGCCAGTTCACTCGTGACGTGGCCGCCAGCCCGGCGGTGCGCGTAGTCGCCGTGGGCAGCCGCCATGCCGAGACGGCCGCCGCCTTTGCCGCGGCGCAGGGCATCGGCCGCCATCACGGCAGCTACGACGCACTGCTGGCCGACGCCGATGTCGATGCGGTCTACATCCCGCTGCCCAACAGCCTGCACGCCGAGTGGGCCATCGCCGCAGCGGCGCGCGGCAAGCATGTGCTGTGCGAAAAACCGTTGGCCTTGAATGAAGCCGATGTGCGCGCGATGTTCGACGCCGCGCGCCGCCACGGCGTCATGCTGCTCGAATCGTTCCCGTACTACTTCCAGCCGCAGACCGGCCGCCTGGTGGCGATGCTGCAGGACGGCACGATCGGAACAGTGCGCTCGGTGCAGTCGAGCTTTGGGTTCACGCTGCCCAACCCAAGCACCAACATCCGCTCGAAGCCCGAGCTCGGCGGCGGTGCGCTGCTCGACGCGGGCTGCTATGCGCTGAGCGTCATCCGCCTGGCGATGGGCTGCGCGCCAAAGCGTGTGATGGCCGATGCCACCTGGGCCGACAGCGGTGTCGACATGAGCATGATGGCCACGCTGCACTACGCCGACGGCCGGCGGGCACAACTGTCGTGCGCCATGGATGCTGCGAACCACCGCCACGCGACCATCGTCGGGTCCGCGGGCACGATCGAGACCGAGTATCTCAATCACACCAGCGAACAGGCCAGCGGCCATCCTTGGGGCTATCTGCCGAGCCAGATGCGCGTGCGCCGCGGCGTCGCCAACGCGATCCCGTTCGAGAGCTTCGAGGACGGCACCGGCAGCGGTTTTCGCTTTGCCGCCGAAGCGTTCGCGCGCGTCATCGCCGCCGGCGACCACGACGCGATTGACCGTGCCGCGCAAGCCAGCCTCGACAACGCAGCCACGCTCGATGCGCTGGCGCGCAGTGCGCGGCTGGAGCAGGCGGTGGACGTTCGGCGCTAGAGTCTGCAGCTGTTTCACTCACCGCAGACACGGAGGCCTTCATGAGCATTCAAGCCTTGCTCGAACAATTGCTGCAAAGCGGCGTGACGAAATTCGAGAGCGCCAAGCAGTCGGGCGATCTTGAGAAATACGCCACCGGCGCTGCAGCCGGCGGCGCGTTGGCGCTGCTGCTCGGCAGCCGCCGCGGGCGCAGCCTCGGCGGCAAGGCGCTGAGGATCGGCACCGTGGCCGCGCTCGGCACGCTGGCCTGGCGCGCGTACAACGATTGGCAGGCCAAGAACCAGGCGAGCGCGCCGGCGTCGGCCGCTGGCGCGTCGCAAGGCAGTGCTTCGGCGCCCATGCGCTTCGAAGCCTTGCCCGCGCCGCAACTCGAAGACCACAGCCGCGCGATGTTGAAAGCGATGATCGCCGCCGCCAAGTCCGACGGCCACATGGACGATCGTGAGCGCGGCGCCGTCGATGCTGAATTGCAGCGCCTCGAAGCCGTCAACAGCGACCCGGCGACACGGCAGTGGGTCGACGCAGAGCTGCGCCGCCC
>JANOEG010000220.1:0-2666 GCA_031413095.1 Burkholderiales bacterium
GCCAGAAGCAGCCGCCTCGATCAGGGCACGCACTGACACGGCGTCGTCCGACTCCGGCCCGAAGTTCCAGGCGCCAGCCAACCCGGGCTCGGTCGCGAGCCGCTGTGCCAGTGTCAGGTAGCCCGCGAGGGGCTCCAGCACATGCTGCCACGGCCGCGTCGCTGCCGGGCGGCGGATGTCGAGCACCCCGCCCCGGCTCCAGGCGCGAACGGCATCGGGGATGAGGCGATCTTCCGACCAGTCGCCACCACCGATCACGTTGCCAGCGCGCGCGCTCGCCAATGCCACGCCTTGTTCCGCGAGGAAGGCGTCGCGATAGCAGGCCAACGCCAACTCGGCAGCAGCCTTGCTCGCGCTGTATGGATCGTGACCGCCGAGAGCGTCTTCTTCGCGATAGGGATAGGCCCATTCGCGATTGCGGTAGACCTTGTCGGTAGTCACAATGACAGCGACTTCGACGCTCGCCAGGCCGCGCATGGCATCCAGCAGGTGCACGGTGCCCATTACGTTGGTGGCGAAGGTCTGCACCGGCTCGCGGTAGCTGCTTCGCACGAGGGGCTGGGCCGCGAGATGGAAAACCACCGCGGGCGCAGCCGACTGAACGATGGCCCGCAGCCGCTGCGCATCGCGGATGTCGCACAGATGGCTGTCGACAAGGCCGCCGACACGTGCCAGATCGAACAGACTTGGCGTCGTGGGCGGCGCCAGCGCAACACCCGTGACGTGCGCACCCAGCTGGGTCAACCAAAGTGCGAGCCAGCCTCCCTTGAAACCGGTGTGTCCGGTGATCAGCACACGCCGGCCGCGCCAGTGTTCAGCGTCGATCAACGCCAGACCTTCCACGGTGCCTGGCGGGATTGCCACAACGCCTCGAGCTGGTTCTTTTCGCGTAGCGTATCCATCGGCTGCCAGAACCCGTCGTGCTCAAAGGCCATCAGTTCGCCGGATGAAGCGAGCCGTTGCATCGGCTCAAGTTCCCAGGGCGTGTCATCGCCATCGATCAGATCGAGGACACGCGGCGACAACACGAAAAAGCCGCCGTTGATGCGCCCCCCATCGCCCTTCGGCTTCTCGGCGAACCCGGTCACCTTCGCGCCGGCCACCTCGAGCGCGCCGTATCGTCCTGGTGGTTGCACCGCAGTGATGGTCGCCAACTTGCCGTGCGCACGGTGAAACGCCACCGACGCCGTGATGTCCACATCTGCTACGCCGTCGCCGTAGGTAAAACAAAAGGCGTCCTCGTCACGCAGATACGCGGCGACTCGCCTCAAGCGCCCGCCGGTCAAAGTGTCTTCGCCGGTATCCACCAACGTCACGCGCCAAGGTTCCGACTTGCGCTCGTGAACTTCCATGCGGTTGTTCTCCATGTCGAACGTGACATCCGACATGTGCAGGAAGTAGTTGGCAAAGTATTCCTTGATGACGTAGCCCTTGTAGCCACAGCAGATCACGAAGTCGTTGATGCCGTGGGCCGAATAGATTTTGAGGATATGCCACAGAATGGGACGCCCGCCTATTTCGATCATCGGCTTGGGCTTGAGGTGGGTTTCTTCGCTGATCCGGGTACCCAGTCCGCCCGAAAGGATGACGGCCTTCATCGTTGGCGTTCCCTGGTCACGGCCTAGGCTTGAGTGACCGACAGTTCGCCCAACGCCGACACGACAACGTCCTGCTGCCTCTCGTCGAGATCGGCGCTCATCGGCAGGCTCAAGACACGTTCCGTGGCGCGCATGCTTTGAGGGCAGCAAGTCGGGCAGCAGTGCGAAGCGTAGGCCGGCTGGTGGTGTAAGGGCTTGGGGTAGTGCACAGCGGTGGGCACTCCGCGTTGGGTGAGCAAAGCCTGCACGCGGACGCGGTCCTCGACAAACACGGTGTACTGACCCCAGACACAGCCCCGATCCGGCCGCACCGCCAGGAGCCTTACGCCGACGTCGGCCAGCAGAGCGTGGTACCGCGCCCCGATCTCACGTCGCCGCTGCAACTCCCACTCGAAACGCTCCAACTTGGCAAGCAGCACGGCGCACTGCAGCGTGTCCATGCGACCGCCCACACCCACGCGAGTGTGGGTGTAGCGCGCGCTCTGACCGTGCACGCGAATCTCGCGGCAGGCCTGCGCCAGCGCGTCGTCGTCGGTGAACATCGCACCGCCGTCGCCGTAACAACCGAGCGGCTTGCTCGGGAAGAAACTGGTGCAGCCTATGGTGCTCAGGTGGCAGCTCTTGCGGCCCTTGTAGGTGGCGCCGAAACTCTGTGCTGCGTCCTCGATCACAGCGATGTTGCCGTGGCGCGCAGCAATCGCGTTGATCTCGTCCATGTCGGCCACCTGGCCGTACAGGCTGACCGGCATGAGCACCCTGGTTCTTGCTGTGATGCGCGCCTCGATCAGGCTGGCATCGATGTTGCACGTGTCAGGTTCGATGTCGACGAACACCGGCTTGCCGCCGAGCAAGACGATCATCTCGGCGGTGGCGGCGAAGGTGAAGGGCGTGGTCACCACCTCGTCGCCCGGCTTCACGCCCACCGCCATCAGCGCAATCAGCAGCGCCTCGGTGCCCGAGGCCACGCTGATGCAGTGGCCGGCGCCGGTGAGCGCTTCCAGGCGCTGCTCCATCTCGCGCACCTCGGGGCCCATGATGTACCGGCCGTGGTCGAGCACGCGCTGGATG
>JANOEG010000221.1:0-4077 GCA_031413095.1 Burkholderiales bacterium
GGTCGCTGAAGCGGCGGACGTAACCGCGGGCGGGGACAATGCCTTCCGGTTCGGCCTCATGTGGGTCGTCGTCCTCATGATCGTCGTCGGCGGGGTCACGCGCCTCACGCATTCGGGCCTGTCGATCGTCGAATGGCAGCCGCTGCTGGGCGCCATCCCGCCGCTCAACCAAGCCGACTGGATGGCGCTGTTCGGGAAATACAAGCTCACGCCGGAGTTCACGCGCGTCAACCACGACATGACGCTGGAAGGCTTCAAGAGCATCTTCTGGTGGGAGTACCTGCACCGTTTGCTCGGCCGCGGCATCGGCGTCGCGTTCCTCCTGCCGTATCTCTGGTTCCTCGTGCGCGGCGCGGTGCGCGGTGCGCTGGCGTGGAAGCTCATCGGCATCTTCGTGCTCGGCGGGCTGCAGGGCGCGATGGGCTGGTACATGGTAATGAGCGGCCTGGTTGACGACCCGCGCGTCAGCCACTTCCGCCTCACCGCCCACCTCGGCCTCGCCTTCCTGATCCTCGGCGCCATGCTCTGGGTGGCGCTCGACCTGCTCGCGCGGCGCTCGGGCTGGGACGGCGACCGCACGCTGCGGGGGCCTGGCCGGCTCGCCTATGCGATCAACGCGCTGGTGGTCCTCATGGTGCTCACCGGCGGCCTGGTCGCGGGCTTGCGCGCCGGCAAGGCCTACAACACCTTCCCGCTGATGAACGGGCACCTGATCCCGCCCGAGATCATGCAGATCGACCCGTGGTGGCAGAACTTCTTCTGGAACATCGCCACGGTGCAGTTCGACCACCGCCTCGGCGCGTGGCTGCTCGCGTTCCTCGCGCCCTGGCTCTGGTGGCGCTGCCGCCGCGCACCCGCATCGGTGCGGCTCGCGACGGGTACGCTGGTCGCGACGGTCGCGATCCAGGTCACCCTCGGCATATCCACGCTGCTGCTTGCGGTGCCGGTGGTCCTCGGCGTGGCGCACCAGGGCATGGCCGCGCTGGTGTTCGCCGCGGCGATCTGGTCGGCGCACGCGCTACGCCGGGCGGTCGTCGCCTAGCAGGTCCTTGGCTGCCGCATCCGGCAGCGCTTCGACGTCCTTCAGCTTGCGCTCCATCTGGCGCGTGCGCGTCTCGGCCTGGTCGATCGAATTGGTCACCGCCTGCAACTGGCGCTTGGTGGCGGCGAGCACTTCGCCGAACCTGCCGAACTCGGTCTTCACCGCGCCGAGCACGACCCAGACTTCGCTCGAACGCTTCTCGATCGCCAGCGTGCGAAAGCCCATCTGCAGGCTGTTGAGCAGCGCCGACAGCGTCGTCGGCCCGGCGAGCGAAACACGGTATTCGCGCTGCAGGGTGTCGGCAAGGCCCGGACGCCGCAGCGCCTCGGCGTACAGGCCTTCGGTGGGCAGGAAGAGGATGGCGAAATCCGTGGTCGCCGGCGGATCGACGTACTTTTCCTGGATCGCGCGCGCCTCGTTCTTCAGTCGCGTCTCCAGCGCCTTCGAGGCCTCCTCCACCGCCTGCGCATCGGCGCGATCCGCAGCCTGGACCAGTCGTTCGTAGTCCTCGACCGGGAACTTGGAATCCACCGGCAGCCAGACCTGCCCCTGGCCCTCGCGCCCCGGCAGGCGGATGGCGAATTCGACGCGGTCGCGCGATCCGGGCTTGGTGGCGACGTTCTTCTCGTACTGCTCGCGGGTCAGCGTCTGCTCGAGCAGCGCCTCGAGCTGAACCTCGCCCCAGGTGCCGCGCGACTTGACGTTGGTCAGCACGCGCTTCAGGTCGCCGACGCCGGCGGCGAGCGCCTGCATCTCGCCGAGCCCCTTGTACACGGCCTCCAGCCGATCGGAAACCTGCTTGAACGATTCGCCCAGGCGGCGCTCGAGCGTCGACTGCAGCTTCTCGTCCACCGTGACGCGGATCTTCTCCAGCTGCTCGGTGTTTTCCTTGCGGATCGCGTCCAGGCGCGCCTCCACGGCGCCGCGCATCTCCTGCAACTGCCGCGAGAACGCGTCTATCTGGTTGTTCTGCACCGACGCGATTGCCGAGAGCTGGTTCATCTGCGCCTGGCTGGCGCGCGCGGAAGCGTCGGCGAGTTCCTCGCGCTGCCCGCGCTGCGCGGAAAACAGCAGCCACACGCCCGCCAGCGTGGCCAGCGCCGCAAGTACTGCGACCAGGAGCAGCGCCTCGGTCATGCCCCGCTCAGGCGGTGCCTGCGCCTTTGCGCGCCGCCTTCGCCGCGCGGCGCACGGCGCGCACGATCCGCAGGTGCGTGCCGCAGCGGCAGAGGTTCTGGTCGAGCGCCTTGCGCACTTCCGCCTCGCTCGGGTCCGGATTTCGATCGAGCAGCGCCTTCGCCGTCATGATCATGCCGTTGATGCAGTAGCCGCACTGCGCCGCCTGCTCGTCGATGAACGCCTGCTGCAGCGAGTGCGGCTTCTGCTCGGTGCCGAGACCCTCGAGCGTGGTGACCGCGCGCCCGCTCAACTCGGATACCGGCACCTGGCAGGAGCGCACCGCCTGCTTGCCCAGCAACACCGTGCAGGCGCCGCACTGCCCCAGGCCGCAGCCAAAACGCGGGCCATGCAGCTCAAGCTCGTTGCGCAGGACGTAGAGCAGCGGCGTGTCCGCTTCGGCTTCCACCGAATGAACCTTGCCGTTGACGGTGATCTTGTAGGCGCTCATGCAGTCCTCCCGGCGCGCAGCGCGGCGAGCACGCGCTCAGGCGTGAAGGGGATCGTGCGCAGCCGCGCGCCGGTCGCGTCGTGGATCGCGCCCGCGATTGCCGAGGGCACGACTGCCGCCACCGGCTCACCCGCGCCCCACGGCCGCTCCCGCGGCCGGTCGATGATGTCGATGGCGACCTCGGGAACCTCCGAGAATTTGAGGATCGGATGGCTCGCCCAGTCGACGCTGGTGACGCGCTCACGATCGAACTTCACTTCCTCGACCAGAGTGCGGCTCACCGTCTGGATCACACCGCCCTCGATCTGGTTGCGCAGCCCGTCCGGGTTGATCACCAGCCCGCAGTCGTGGCTCACGCAGACGCGGGTGACGCGGACCTTGCCCGTGTCGCGGTTCACCTCGACCTCCGCGGTCGCGGCGACGTAGGTGCGGTTGCCTTCGTAGCGCACGTAGGCGACGCCGCGCCCCTTCATCACCTTCGCCTTGCCGGCATTCGGTGCGGGCGACGGGCGGCTCTCCCAGTTCGCCAGGCGCGCAACGCCGTTCAGCACCGCCATGGCGCGCTCGCCCGAAAGGTGCTTCATGCGAAACAGCAGCGGATCCTGCCGCGCGCCTGCAGCGAGTTCGTCCATGAACGACTCGTTGGCGTAGGTGTTCTGCATGCGCCCCGGCGTACGCAGGTGCGACGGTCGCAGCGGCGTGTCCTTCAGGCGGTGCACCTCCACCAGCGCGTTGGGAATCTCATAGGGCGGCGGCGCGTTCTGCTGGATCGAGCCGGTGTACGGCCCGCGTCGCGGCACTCCCGAGGCGACGGCCGCGAGCAGCGGAAAATCATTCAGCGACCCGGTGTGCATCGGCATGAAGAATTCGCCGTGCCAGGCGGAGATGAAGCCGGCGCCGTCGACGGCCCCCGCCATGTCGACCACCAGCGGCGGGCTCTTCGGGTCCCAGCCGTGCTCGTCCTCGCGCATCCACTGCACGCGCACCGCGTGGCCGGTGAGGGTCGCGATGAGCGCCGCGTCGGCCGTGCAGTCCTCGTGCCCGTTGCGCCCGTAGCAACCCGAGCCCTCGAGGTAAACGAGACGGATGCGCTCCTTCGGCAGGCCGACCACGGTCACCAGCTCGCTCTGCAGCGAATGCGTGGCCTGCGAAGCCGACCAGATCGTCAGCGCGCCGTCCTTCACCTGCGCCACTGCGCAAGCCGGCCCGATCGAGCCGTGCGTGTTGATCGGAAACTGGTAGGTGGCGCGCTGCACCTTGCCCGCCGCGGCGAGCGCTCCCTTGGCGTTGCCGACGCGGACCGGAACCTCCTCCTTCGCCACCGGCGTGGCGCGCACGAAATCGTACAGCTTGCCGAACTCGGGCAATGCGCCGCCGCCGGTCCATGTCACCTTGAGCTTGCGCGCCG
>JANOEG010000222.1:0-13278 GCA_031413095.1 Burkholderiales bacterium
TGGCCGGGTCCAGATCGGACTCGCCGGCGACACGTTGCGCGCGTCGCGTGATCACCATCAGCGCCAACGGATCGGACAGATCCTCGCGGCCGATGATCTGAGCGATTTGCAGCAGACGGTAGAAGCCGCGCTGCAAGGTGGATTCAACGTCGGCCGAATCCAGGTTCCACAAGTGCACGATTCGCGACGGCGGCGGGCTGACGGCGAGCACATGCGCAAATAGGCGCTCGATGTCGTTGGCGCTCTTCGCATCGACAACGACGTTGCGCGCGTCGACTTCACGCCAAGCCTTGCCAATGCTGGCAACGATGACCTCATCGCCGGCATCGCGCAGCCGTTGCGACAGGCGATCTGCAAAACCGGAGCCATCGGACAGCACCAGCGTGCGCCTCGGCGTCGTGCCCGTGTGGGCAACCACGGCGGGTGGGCCCATACTGCGTTGCCACACCGGCTGGTAGAACCACTGCGACAGATCCTTGCGCTTGTGCAGTGGCCGGTCTTCGGGTGCCAGCACCCCCGTCACGCCGGGCTCGACCCAATGGCGCTGGTGATCGAAGCAATACGTCGGCAGCTCGATGCGATGGCGCGATTCACCCTCGCGCAGCTTGCTCCAGTCGACGTCGGTGCCGACGGCCCACAAGCGGCCGAAGGCGCCGAGCATGAAAGCCTGGTCGTCGACCGCTTCTTCGGGGTGGCGCATCGAGGTCACGATCGGCTGCGTCATCTTGCGCGCCGGGTGACTGCGTGCCAGGCTCGACAGCGTGCGGCCGGGGCCGACTTCGAGCAGCACGCGCGACTCGTCGGCGAGCAACTCCTGCACGCCGTCCGCGAAGCGCACGGTGTGCCGCAGGTGGCGCACCCAGTACTCGGGCGAGGTGGCTTCGGCCGCGGTGATCGGCTTGCCGGAGAAATTGGAGATCACAGCCACCGTCGGCGCGCGCATCGTGATGCCGCGCAGGAAAGCACTGAACTCGGCGAGGATCGGCTCGAGCATCGGCGAATGCGCCGCGACGTTGATGCGCACGCGCGCCGCGTCGATGTCCATCCCGGCCAAGCGCGCTTGCAGCGCTTCGATCAAGGCTACCGGACCCGAGGCGACGCACAGGCGCGGGCCGTTGATGACGCCAATGGACACGTCCGCCAGATCGGCTGTCAGCAGCGGCAGAAGCTCGGCTTCGGGCAGCGGCACGCTGAGCATCGCGCCTTCGGGCAACGTCTCGAACAAGCGGCCGCGCAGCTCGACCAGCGTCAGCGCATCGGCCAGGCTGAACACGCCGGCCAGGTGCGCGGCGGTGTACTCGCCCATGCTGTGGCCGATCATCGCGTTGGGCTCGATGCCCCACGATTGCCAGAGCTTGGCTTGTGCGTACTGTGTCGTGAACAGCGCCGGCAGCGCCAGCGACGGACGCTGTAATTCTTCAGCGGCGACCTCATGCTGGCCGGCCGGCGGGAACAGGAGCGGCTTCAGATCGAGCTGCAAGCGCGACTGAAGAATGCCGAGGCACTCATCGACCGCGCGGTGGTACACCGGCTCGCTGTCGTACAAGCCTTTGCCCATGTCCGGGTGCTGTGCGCCGCCGCCGGCAAACATGAAGGCCACGCTGCGCTGCGTGTCCGAGGCGGTTTCGGTGATCACGCGCTGCGTATCGACGAGCGCGGCGGCAGCATCGGTGGTGCTGTCGGCAACGACGACGCGGCGCAATTGCATCGCCTGGCGGCCTGCTTGCAGCGTGTACGCGGCATCGGCCAGATGGGTTCCCGGCCGAGCCTTGAAGTGTGCAGCCAAGGTCTTGCTGCCGGCATCGAGCGATTTCATCGAGCGCGCCGATTGCACCAGGACCTGAAAACGGCGTGTCGGCACGCCAGACGCGCCACGCGGCGGCGCCTGCTCGACAACGATGTGCCCGTTGGTGCCACCCACACCGAGCGAGCTCACGCCGGCGCGTCGCGGTACGCCTTGCGGCGGGTTCCAGGCGATGCGCTCGGCGTTCAGATAGAACGGCGTGCGTTCGAAGTCGCAGGCCGGGTTGCCCGACTTGAAATGCAGCAGCGGCGGGATCTCGCCGGCCTGCATCGCCTTGGCCACAGCAATGAAACTGGCCACGCCGGCAGCAGTGTCGGTGTGGCCGATGTTTGTCTTGACCGAACCCAAGGCGCAGTAATTCACCTTGTCCGTGCCTTGGCGGTAGGCCTGAGTCAAGGCGGCCACTTCGATCGGGTCGCCGACCGGCGTGCCGGTGCCATGCGCCGAGACGTACGTGATCGTGTCAGGCGAAACATTCGCGATCGCCAGCGCTTCGGCAATCGCCTGCGCCTGGCCATCGACGCTCGGCGCCATGTAGCCGACTTTCTGCGAGCCGTCGTTGTTGACGGCCGAGCCCTTGATGACGGCGTGGATGTGGTCGCCTTCGCGAAGAGCATCGGCCAGGCGACGCAACACGACCACCCCGGCGCCGCTGCCGAACACCGTGCCTTTGGATGCAGCGTCGAAAGCACGGCAATGGCCGTCGGGCGAGAGGATTTCGTTCTCGCGGTAGAGATAACCGTGGCGGTGCGGCAGCTCGATCGTCACACCGCCTGCGAGCGCCATGTCGCACTCGCCATTGAGCAGGCTCTGCACGCCCATGTGGATGGCGACGAGCGATGTCGAGCACGCGGTCTGCACGTTGACACTGGGCCCACGCAGGTTCAACAGGTACGAGACGCGTGTGGTCAGGAAGTCCTTGTCGTTGCCGGTGTGGCGGACGAGGAAGAAGCCAACGCTGGCCATCAGCTTCGGGTTGGTCAGCAGGTTGTACGGCAGGTAGGCGTTGTGGCCCGAGCCGCCGAAGATGCCGATCGAGCCGCCGAATTTTTCCGGCACATGCGCTGCGTTCTCCAGCGCCTCCCACGCCACCTCGAGGAAGTGACGGTGCTGCGGATCCATGATCGACGCTTCGCGCGGCGAGAAGCCGAAGAACTTGGCGTCGAACTCCTCCATTCCGGGCAGCACAGCGCCGACGCGCACGTAGTTCGGGTCGGCGAGGTCGGCCGGGTTCACACCGTTCGCAGCGAGTTCAGCCTCGGTGAATGTGGACAGCGACTCGACGCCGTTGCGCAGATTGTTCCAGTACTCGTCGATCGAGCGCGCACCCGCAAAGCGGCCGGCCATGCCGACGACGGCAATGTCGGTGTCCAGCGCGTTCGTGTTGTCGTTGTCTGAGCTCATCGGGTCGTTGTCGTCGCGGGTGCGCCGCTGCGTTGTTGCTGGCGGCGCTGCATGGCGGCACGCCGGCCCTGGGCCCGGTCGCTGCCCTGTTGCGCGCCGCCCGTGCTGCCTTCGGTCAGGTAGCTGGCGAGGCTTTGAATGGTCGGGAAGCGGAAGATATCCGTGATCGACAGATCGCGCTGTAGGGCTTCTTTCAAGCGGCGGTGCGCTTGCACGGCGAGCAGCGAGTGTCCCCCGAGATCGAAGAAGTTGTCGCGCGTGCCGACCTGGGCCAGCTTCAAAACGTCTTTCCACACGTCGGCGATCTGTGATTCGAGATCGTTCGTCGGCGCGACGAACTCTGCCGCGGGTGCGGCGGTTGCGACCGCATCAGGCGCGGGCAGCGCCTTGCGGTCAATCTTGCCGTTGGGGGTCTGCGGAAATTCGTTCAGCATGACGAAGGCCGACGGCAGCATGAACTCGGGCAGGCGTGCGCGCAGCGCGTCGCGCAGCGTGGCGCTGTCGAGGGTTGCGCCGCTGTGGGCGACGAGGTAGGCCACGAGCCGCGCATCACCCGGCTGGTCTTCGCGTGCCATCACCACCGCTTGCGCAACACCGTTCTGCTCGGCGAGCGCGGCTTCGATTTCGCCAAGCTCGATGCGATAGCCGCGCACTTTCACCTGATAGTCGAGGCGGCCGAGAAATTCGAGTACGCCATCGTCGCGCCAGCGCGCTAGGTCGCCGGTGCGGTAGAGACGGCCGCCGTGCTGGCTGACCGTGTTGGGCACGAAGCGATCGGCCGTGAGGTCGGGGCGTTGGAAGTAGCCGCGCACGACGCCGTCGCCGCCGATCGCGAGTTCACCGGGCACGCCCGGCGGCAGCGGCTGCAAGCGCGAGTCGAGGATGTGAACCTGCTGATTGGCCAGCGGTCTGCCGAGCGGGATCACGCCCGACGCGTCTTTGCCGACGGTGTGCACCGCCGACCAGATCGTCGTCTCGGTCGGGCCGTACATGTTCATCACCTTGCCTTGCACGAGGCTGGCTAGATCGCGCGCCAGTGTCGGCGGGAAGGCCTCGCCGCCAACCATCATGCAGTGCAGTTTGGCCAAGCCGGCACGTGCCGCATCGTCGGCGGCAAGCATGCGCGCCATCGACGGCGTGCATTGCAGGTGTGTCACGCGGTGGCGCTGCATCAGATCGGCCAGCGAGGCGTCGCTGCCGAGGGCTGTGGGCATTGACTGCTCGCGCAGCGCATTCAGGTGCGGCAGGTGCGCGAGCACGGTGTCGGATGCGATGCCGAAGTCGATCAGGCAGGCCACGTCATCGACGCCGACGGCCTTGATGCGGTCGATCATCGCCAAGCACGACTGCGGCGTGCCGAACAGGCCACTGTCGGCGAAATAGCGCTCGAACGAGTGTTCCAGCAGCGCGTCCATCTCGTCGGGCTTCAGGCTTTGCAAGTCGATGCTGCCCTGATCCTTCGCGTCCATGCCCTCGCGTCGCTTGAACGCTGGAAAGCTCCACGCATACTGTTTGACGAGGTGCAGCGAGGTCTTCAGGTACTCGATCAGCGGCCGCTTGACGGTGGCGCGCACGGCGTCCATGTCGGGGCCGACGAAGCTGTGCAGCATCAGCGAAACAAAACCTTCGCCGGCATGGCCGGCTTCTTTGTAGGCCTGGCGGTACGCCGCGATCTTCCCGCCAAGTTCTTCGACCGTTTGGCCGAGCAGGTGTGTCAGCACGTTGGCGCCGATGCGTCCGGCATCGATGAAGGTCTGCGGATTGCCGGCCGAGGTGACCCAATACGGCAACTCTTTTTGCACCGGCCGCGGCAGTGTGCGTAGCTCGACCGGTTTGCCGAGTGGCCCGTCGAACGCCACGCTCTCGCCGCGCCAGAGTTTTCGCACGACCTCGATGTTGCGCAGCATCACGTTCTTGTTGTCGGCGAAGTTGCCGGGCATGAGGGCAAAGTCATTCGGCTGCCAGCCCGATGCAAACGAAATGCCGACGCGGCCTTTGGAGATGTTGTCCACCACTGACCACTCTTCGGCCACACGCGCCGGGTGGTGCAACGGCAGCACGACGCTGCCGGCGCGGATGCCGATGTGCTCGGTGACGGCCGCCACCGCAGCGCCGGCGACCGCCGGGTTCGGGTACAGGCCGCCGAAGGCGTGGAAGTGGCGCTCGGGAGTCCACACCGCCGAGAAACCGTTCTTGTCGGCGTACTTGGCGCCTTCGAGCAGCAGCCGGTACTTGTCTTGCCCACCTTCGTTTTCGTCGGCGGAGAAGTAGAAAAGGCTGAAATCGAGCTTGCGCGACGCCTGCGCGCCGCGTGTGATGCCGCCACCCGCACCGAGCTTCTGGTCTTCGCTGGCGATGACGACGGTGTAGCCGCGTGCCAGTGTCCAGCACAACTCGAGCACCGAGATGTCGAACGACAGGCTCGTCACCGCAAGCCAGGTGCCGGCGAAGTCGGCGTCGAGGTGTTGGTCCATGCCAGCGAAGAAGTTGACGACGTTGCGGTGCTCGATCATCACGCCCTTGGGCTTGCCGGTCGAGCCCGAGGTGTAGATGACGTAAGCCAGGTGTTCGGGTTTTGCGTCGCCGTTGACCCGCGCATCGCTGCTTTGCGCCTGCAGCGCGTCTTCGATCAGCAGCACCTGCGTCGCGCCGGTTCGGAGCTGCGCGCCTTGCTCGCGGTCGGTGATCAGCACCGCAGCCTTCGCGTCATCCAGCATGTAGGCGATGCGATCGCGCGGGTAGGCTGGGTCGAGAGGCACGTACGCGCCACCTGCTTTGTGAATCGCCAGCAAGCCGACGATCAGCTCGATGCCTCGCGGCAGGCTCAGGCCCACCAGCACGTCGGGGCCGACGCCCATCGCCACCAGTTGTGCGGCGACGCGGTTGGCACGGCGGTCGAGCTCGGCGTAGCTGATCTCGATGCCGTGCGCGATCAGCGCCGTGCGCTGCGGCAGGCGCGCGGCTTGCTGCTCAAACAAGTGGTGCACGCAGGCCTGCGGCTCGCCGTCGGCGCGCAGCGCATTCCAGTCGTGCAGCACTTGCTGCTGCAAGACAGCGCTCATCAGCGGCAGGTCGGCAATGGCGCGCTCGGGCGCCGCGGCAGCGGCATGAGACAGCGCCAGCCATTGCTGCTGCAACTGAGCCACTTGCGCAGCGCTCACCTTGGAGGTGTCGAAGAGCCAGCGCGAGTTGCTGCCGTCGCGGGTCAGTGCGATGGTCAGTTCGCTGCCGGCTTCGGCGCGGGCGTCGTCGAGGCGATCGACGACCAGCAGCGCCACCGGCAAGACACGCGGGTCGCGCTGCGTGGCGCGTGCGCGCAGATCGGGTCGGCGCGCGACGAGGTCGCTCAAATAGCCGCCGCGGCGCTGCAACTCCTGCTGCTGCGCTGCGCAAGATTGGGCCAAGTGGTTCAGGCCCCGCGTGAAATCGACGGCTGCGCGCCAAGGCAACTGCGCGGCCCACAAGCCCGTGCTGTCGGTCTCGCTGCCAAAGCCGATGTCGAACTCGGACTTGTCGGCGCAACGCGCGAGCCAAGCGAGCACAGAGGCCAGGCGCTGCGGCACGCTGAGCGTGGTCGGCGTGTTCACGTCGACATGCGAACAGACCGACGCGGTGGTCACGCTGCTGCGGTCGATGACCGGCAATTCAAGCGCGTCTTGCGTCTCCAGCAGTTTCTGCCAAAACGGCTCGTGCGCGGCCGTGGCGGCGAGGCGCTGCTGCATCGCTGCGGTCGGCGAGGGCAGGCGCGTACCAGGTTGCAAGCCTTGCGTCTGTGCTGCGCTTTCGGCGTCTATCGGTTGGCCACAAGTCCGCTGCAATGCAAAGAGGCGCAGGTCGGTGTCGGCCGTGGCAACGGTGATCGACGTCGCGTCAACCGCCGTGACGGTACCGGCCGCTTGCGTGCTGCGCTTTTCGGTGATTTCCGCGCGGGTCACGATCAGCGCGCCTCGCTGAGTCAGCAGCTTGGCGCTGGCAACAGGGTTGGCATAGGCGCCGAAGTCCAGCGCACGCACCAGACGGGCGATATCGGCAGCCGGCTTCGACCAGTCGATCACCGCCAGCGGCCGGTCCTTGCGCTTGTATAGGAGCTGCGGTGCCGATGCTTGCGCGCGGGGCACCAGCGTGCCGTCGATCAGTCCGCGCGCCACCTGTTCGAAGCTTTCGATGGCGGCTTCAAAGCATCGTGTGTTCAATGTCAACGCGGTTTCGTTGTCTGTGAGATCGAAGCGGCGCTGGGCGATGATGTCGCCGCGGTCGACCTCGCGTGTCATCAAGTGCCAGGTGATGCCGTGTTGCGTTTCGCCATTGAGCAGCGCCCACACCGGCGTACTCAAGCCGGCGTACTCGGGCAGCGGGCCATCGTGGAAGTTGATTGCTGCGCGGGTCGGCAGCGCGATCACCTCGGGGGCGAGCACATCGAGGTTGGTGATGCTGAACAGATAAGCAAAGCCGCGTGGCGCTTCGGCCGACAGCAGTTGCGGCGGCTCGGAAAACAGTGCCAGCTTGTGTGACGTTGCCCAGCGCCGCACGGCAGGCGCGCGCGAAACCACAGCGGCGATGCCGAACCCCGCCGCAAGGAGCGTTTGCGCGCACTCGATCAGCAGCGATTCGCCGCCGATGAGAACGGCTTGTCTTTCGGGAGGCGCGGGCTTCTGGGTCATGAGTGGGTCATCGTCGGTCAGCGGCGCGGTGCCGGGGTCGCAATCCGCAAGGCCGATCGTCGCTTGATCTGCTGCTCGGGTCGCGCTGAGTAAGTAAAGATTATTCTCGTGCCGACCAGCGACCCGATCCCCCCGATCGCACACCCGGGCGCTGTTTGGACGCGTGCGCGCCGCCTTGACGTGATTTTGTTCCGACCAGCGGCAAGCGACGCGCCTGCCTGGGTGCGCCATCGTGCGCATCGCGGCCGCCGTTGTCGAGGCACTGCGGCTTCGAAGAACCCCTGCAGCACGATAATTCTCCAAACGTAACTTCACTCGCCTTGGCTCTTACGACCGAGGCTGTTCTTGTGGCCATGAACTCCAGCCGTCGCAGTGTCGTGATCGCCAGCTCGATGGCTGCCGTTGCTGCGGCCACGGCAGCCGCGCGCCATGTGCTGGCCGACGGGGAGAAGGCCTCGCCGCCGCAGTTGGTGCGCATCGTGCCGCGCGAGTTTGCGGGCTGGCGCGCGTTGACCACGCCGTCCACGCTGGTCAGCGCGCAGACGCAAGACATGTTGCAGTCGATCTACAACGAGATCCTGGCGCGGGTCTATGCGGCGGCCGATGGCTACCAGGTGATGCTGTCGATCGCTTATGGCGGCGATCAGCGCGGTGTCTTGCGCGCGCACAAGCCCGAGGTCTGCTACCCGGCGCAGGGCTTCAAGCTGCTGGACAGCGCTGACATGCTCCTGAGCACGGACCACGGTCCGATCCCCACGCGCACGCTGCGCACCGTGCTCGGCCCTCGCAACGAACCGGTGATGTACTGGTTTGCGTATGCCGGGCGCACCAGTGCATCGGCGTGGGAACGCCGCCTGCAAAGTGTGCGCCTGACGCTGACCGGCCAAGTGCCCGACGGCCTGCTGTTTCGCGTCTCGTCGATCGACGCCGATGCTCAACGCGCTTGGGCCCGCCAGGGCGACTTCGTGCGTGCGCTGCTCGGCGCTTGCACGCCACTGGCGCGCGCGCGGCTGGCCGGACTCGACGCAATAGCGTAGCGCCGCGGCCGGCTTGCCGCCGCACGCGTTCGTAGTTCACATCGGCTGGTGGCCGCTGTAAGGGCCGGCAACAACTGCATTGGCCCTTGCTGCGCGCCGCGGGTGTGCCGAGCGTGGAGGAGTCCACTGACTGTTGCCGTGAGGCGGTGTTGTTCGTGCGTTTTTCACGTGCAGTCTTGCCGCGCGTTCTGAGAGGCGAAACGCCGAAGTGGCGCAGGCGCCTTACAGCAGGCAGGTGCCCGGTCGATACCTTCAGCGCTCGCATCGACAAACAGCGGCCGCGCGACTCAAAGAAGTGGCCGGCGACGACAGACGGATTGGCCAAGTCGATGCAGAGCCTTAGTCGACTCGAGCCCGCCCATGAAACCGTCACCCGCTCCCGCCCAACGGCTGCCCGTCTTGCTCGTGTGCCTTGCGCTCGGCGCGTGCTGGGGCGGCGATGACGATCCCAACGGCGTGGCGCGTGAAGAGTTCGAAGCTCGCCGCGACCGTGTCGCACCCGCACTCGCGCTCACCAGCCCGGCGTCCGCGGCGTCGATGGAGAGTCTGGACTCCACGCTGGCGTTGGCCGGAACGGCGAGTGACGACCGTGTGGTCTCGCGCGTGACCTGGGTCAACGACCGAGGCGGCAGCGGTCTTGCGCACCAGGATTCAGTGTCGGGCAGCGTGACTTGGCGTGCCTCGAATATCACCTTGGCCGACGGCAGCAACAACATCGTGCTGCGGGCCTATGACAAGGCTGGAAACAGCGCGACGAAGGCGCTGCAGGTCACCTACAACGGGAAGCAGTCGCTGTCGGCCGGCGGCGCAGACCTGATCCCGGGTCCGTCGATCGATCCCGGCCTGCCGGCGCCAGCACCGATCCCTGCCCCGCCCAGCGGTCCGGTGACAACGGCCCCCGGCGAACTGCGCTGGAGCGACGCCGCAACATGGGGCGGGTTGGCCCCGGGTGCAGGCGCTGACGTGGTGGTGCCGGCCGGCGCGACCGTGGTGCTCGACACCGACAGCGCAGTGCTGGGCAATCTGCGCATTGAGGGCACGTTGCGTTTTGCGGCTGCTGACGTGGAACTCAAGGCCGCGGCGATCCAGGTGAGCGGCGCGCTGCAGATCGGCAGTGCTGCGCAACCGCACCTGCACCGAGCCACCATCACGTTGACAGGCGCGCCGCAAAGCAGCGGCAACAACGGCATCGCCCGCGGGCTGAACGTGCAGGGCGGCAGGTTGGAGCTCTACGGGGCGATTCCGCAACCCGTGTGGACGCGCCTGGGCGACCACGCATCCGCAGGCACGACGCAAATCGCCTTGGCCGCGCCTGCCAACTGGCGCGCCGGCGACACCATTGCAGTGGGCCCGAGCGACTTCTACGGCGTGGCGGCCACCGAGCGACTGACGTTGTCGGCTGATGCCAGTGGCCAGCGTATCGCCACCCGCAGCCCCCTGAGCGCTGTGCGCTGGGGTCGCCTGCAACACGCCACCAGCGCCGGCATGAGCCTGACGCCTGAGCCCGGCTATGCGCCGCCTGTGGCCCCCGCGCCCACCGTGCTCGACGAGCGCGCCCCTGTGGCCAATCTCACTCGCAACATCGTCATCCAGGGCAGCGACGACAGCGCCTGGCGCACGACAGGCTTTGGCGGCCACGTCATGGTCATGGGGTTGCAATCCAAGATCGTGATCGACGGCGTCGAGATGCGCCGCATGGGTCAGGCCGGCACGCTGGGCCGCTACCCGATGCACTGGCACATGCTGAGCTACGCCAACGGCCAGCCCATCGGCGACGCCGTGGGCCACAGCATCAGGAACAGCGCCATCTGGCAATCGGCCCAGCGCTGCATCGTCATCCACGCCACCAACGGCGTGGAGGTCAGGAACAACATCTGCCACGACATCGCAGGCCACGCCTACTTCCTCGAAGATGCTGTCGAACGCCGCAACGTTCTGGAAGGCAACCTGGCGCTGATGGTCCGCAGCCCGGCCCAAGGCAAAGCCCTCAAAGTCCACGAGACGCCCATCTTCCAGGCCGGCGCCAGCGGCTTCTGGCTGACCAACCCCGACAACACCGTTCGCGGCAACCTCGCTGGCGACGCCCAGGGCAACGGCTTCTGGCTGGCCTTTCCGCGCAAACCCACCGGCCCGAGTGCTGGCGTCGCCATGCTGCCCGACCGCGTGCCCTTCGGCGTCTTCGACGACAACGTCGCCCACTCCAACGGCCAGCCCGGCATCAACCTTGACTGGGCGCCTACCGACGACGCTGGCAATGTTTCTCCAAATAAGTATGTGCCTACTACTGATGGATCCGAGAACCACTACGACAACCAGATCCGTGTGACCCTGCGCCGCAATACCGTCTACAAGAACAGCGCCGCGGCCGTTGGCAGCAGCGGCGCCGGCTTCTGGAATCGCGTGTCCCTGCCGGACTACCCTGAGTGGATCAGCGCCGACAACGCCGGCGTGCAGTTCGGCGGAGCCGGCGACGACGGCCTGATCAGCCGCGGCCTGCTCGTCGGCAAGAGCCTGAACCACACGAGTTACCCGGCAGGCGCCGAACCACCCGCGGCTTTCGCCACCTATCACTCTACGTACGCCATGCGCGACAACACGCTGGTCAACTTCGAGTACGTGCAGGGCCAGTCCAGCGGCGCGTTCAGAACCAACGACTACTACACGCTCGGTGTCGACAAGGGCACCCTGCGCAACCCCAACAACCGGCTTGTTGCCAGCCATCCCGGCTACCGGACCCTTCCGCCGAACCTGGACGGCCAACCGCTGGCCAATCGCCACTGGAGCTTTGCCGGCGCGCTGTGGGATCCGTATGGCTACTGGGGCGCGAAGGGCAGCTTCTGGGTCTATGACCAGCCGTTCCTGACCGCCGGGGCCAACTGCACTCCGGTGGCGCCAGCCGGGCGCAACGGAAGCTCCTGCACGGGCGAGTATTACGGTGTGGGCGCATTCCAGACCGATTTCGACAACAGCCGTTACACCTTCATGGCGCCAATCGAGGTAACCCGGCAAGACGCCAACGGCAGCCCGATCGGCAGTTGGAGCGTGGGTGACGGTGCCACGAGCACGATGCTCGGCAACATGCGCCACTTTGCGGCCCGGCCTGGTGGGCGCTACGTGCTGCGGTTCCCGGGGAAGCCGAACCCCCGATGGTTTGCGATGACGGTGGGCAATGCCTACCGAAGTACCGACTCGATGCTGATGGCCGTGGCCTTCGACGGCAACACCACCGCCACCGGCCACACGGTGTCGGGCTACGAGCACGGCCGCCAAGCGCCCCCTGAGCCGAGCACGACGCGCGCCTTGAGCCCCGCCGGTAGCTTGGCCGAAGTTGCGGCCAGCCCAGGCACCAAGCTCTGGCAGGACCGCGCCAACCACCTCGTTTGGTTCAAAGTGCAGGGCGGGCTGCCTTACCCGAATGCGGACAGGCTGCCGGCCACCTCGGATGAGGCGGTTTACAAGCCACTCAGCGTTGTAATCAAGGGCGGCTGAAGTCGGCGCAGTCTCTAAGCCTGCCTTGGCGTTGGCTGCCATTGCTAACGATTTCGAAACAGTTGCGGACAATCTCAGGGTCAAAAAGCCCCTAACATCGTGTTGTCGGTTGTCAGACCGGCGGCTGATCAGCGTGTTTGCCACGCTCTTGAACCAGATTGGCCGCTGTTGGGGCGACTGGCCTCCACGCATTTCGGAATCAGTCGAGACGCAGGGCTTCAATCCCGTCTGGCCGGGGGTTGTTTGCCCGCAGATTCCACGTGAGAGTGCCATCGTCGTTGGGCCAAAACACTAGATGAGAAGAATAAATTGAAGCCGGTGCATTTGCTTTTCTGTTCCGTGGCGGTTCTGCTGGCGGGCTGTGGCGGAGGTGGCGACGCTAGCGAAGCGGCCGGAAGCAACGGTGGCGTCACAGACGGCCCTGTCGCTTCAGCGCCGACGCCCGCCTCGCCAGCCCCGGCGCCTGCAACGCCAACGAGCAGTGGTTGGACTTTTGTCGCCAATGAGAATGAAGCATTCAGCGTCGGCAACCCACGCGTAGTTCGCTACGGCTCAGGCAGCGCGTGGCTGCAAAAAACGGTCACCGGCCCCGCTAGCTGTTCCAACAACTATTTCGGCGCCGACCCGGTGGTAGGCCAAGTGAAGCGCTGCGAAACCAGTGCCAGCACTGCTCCCGCCGCTGCAGCACCGGCCCCGGCAGCAGCTCCCGCGCCAGCGGCAAGACCGGCTCCGGCACCCGCGCCAGCCCCTGCGCCCAGTCCAGCCCCTGCGCCCACTCCAAGGCCGGCTCCGGCTCCGGCTCCGGCTCCGGCTCCGGCTCCGGCTCCGGCTCCGGCTCCGGCTCCGGCTCCGGCTCCGGCTCCGGCTCCGGCTCCGGCTCCGG
>JANOEG010000223.1:0-10027 GCA_031413095.1 Burkholderiales bacterium
GCGGCACGCGCTCGGCGAGCGCCGGGAAGCGCTGACAGAACGCGTCGTAGCGACGGCGGCCGTCGAGCGCCAGAAGATCGTGATCGCGTTGCAGCTTGCCGGTGAGCAGGCGCTGCAGCAGTTCGCGCTGCAGCGGCGCCCAGATGCCGTGAGCCTGCAACACGTCGCGGAACTGCGCCTCGTCGCAGCGCCAGACGCGGGTGGCCTCGATGCAGGCGATGCCGAACAGCGACGGTGCGGTCCACATCGCGGGCGTGATCGGGCACACCAGGGCGCCTTCGGCAAAGAAGTTCTTGTTGAACTCGCGGCCGTCGCGGCGCACGAAGTGCATGCGGACCAGGCCGCGCTCGATCAACAGTGCCCAACGCCAGCGTTCGCCCTGGCTCAGCAGCGCAGCGCTGCGGCTGAACTCGCTGGCCGAGAAATGCGGCGCCAGCGCAGCAGCAACTTCCGGCCCCGTTTCGGGCACGACGGCCGCCAGCGCGCGCAGCACCAGCGAAGGAGCAATCGAGGCGTTGGCCATGGCGCTGCATTGTCGCGGCTATAGGGGCAACACGCAGGTGCGCGGCAGAGCGCAGCGCCTACGATTCCGGCATGAAGCGCCTGTCTGGCCTCGACGCCACCTTCCTGCACCTCGAGACGCCCGAGACGCCGATGCACGTTGGCGCGCTGCACATCTTCGAACTGCCCAAGGGATTCAAAGGCAAGTTCGTCAGCGCGCTGCGCCAGCACATGACCAGCCGCCTGCCGCTGGCGCCGCCGCTGCGTCGGCGCCTGTGGATGATGCCGATGAACGTCACCAACCCGGTGTGGGTCGATGCCGAGCCGGACATGGCCAGGCATGTCGTCGAGCACAAGCTGCCGGCTACTCGCTCACGCGTGCGCAATGACCTTGCGGCGTTGGAGAAGATGGTCGGCAGGCTGCACGTCGAGCTGCTCGACCGCCGCCGCCCGCTGTGGAAGTTCCATGTCATCGAAGGCTTGTCACCGAGCGAAGGTGGCGGCAAGCGCGTCGCGATGTACACGCAGCTTCACCATGCGGCGGTTGACGGCCAGGCCGCCGTGGCGCTGGCCAATGCGATCCTCGACATGAGCGCCGAACCCGAAGCGCGCGACATCAAGGCCTCGACGCGCGAGAAGCGCTTCAAGCTGTCGATGGTGGAGATGATTTCCGGTGCGATCACGAGCGAGGTGCAGCAGATCACGCACCTCATCCGTTCGTTGCCCGAAACCGCGGGATCGCTCGGCAGCGCGGCTGGCCGCATGGCGGCGCGCAGCGCCCTCATCAGCGGCCGCAAGCACACTGGCAGCCTGGGCCTGGCGCCGCGCATGGCACTCAACGAGCCCGTCACGACATCGCGTGCCTTCGCTGCCGTCACGCTGCCGCTGCCCGAACTAAAGGCCCTCGGCAAGGCGCATGAAGCCACGCTCAACGACGCGGTGCTCTGGCTGTGCAGCACGGCGATGCGTGAGCACTACGCGGCCAAGGGCGAGCTGCCGAGGAAGTCGATGGTGGCCGCGGTGCCGGTGTCGCTTCGAGCCAAGGGCGACACCTCGGCCGACAACCAGGCCTCGATGACGCTGCTCAGCCTGGGCACCCACGTCGCCGATCCGCGCAAGCGTCTGGCCCACATCAAGGCGGCCACCCAATCGATGAAGAGCACGCTGTCGAAAGTGAAGAACGTGCTGCCGACCGACTTTCCGTCGATCGGCATGTCGTGGCTCACCGAGGCCGCCTCCGCCGTGTACCGGCGCGCCACCGGGTCCGACAAGATCCCGTCGGTGGCCAACGTCGCCATCTCCAACGTGCCTGGCCCGCCCGTGCCGCTGTATCTGGCCGGTGCGCGCATGCTGACCAACTACCCGTGCTCGATCGTCACCCATGGCATGGGTTTGAACATCACGGTGCAGAGCTACGCGCAGTCGCTCGATTTCGGCATGATGGCCGACGCCAAGGCCATGCCCGATGTGCGCAAGTTCGCCGATGCGGTGATGGAGGCCTTCGAAGCGTTGCGGGTTTTGCCGCTGCATGACGATGATTTGCCCGTGGCGCGGCCCGCCACAAAGGCCACTAAGCGGGTTGTGCGAGGCAAAGCGGCCGCACGCCTTGCCTGACGCGGGCGAGTCATATGTCGCAACGGCGGCTGCCTCCTAGGGCGACGGCTCCAGGTTGACAGCACGGCGGCCCGATACATTCGGGCCTCATGACGCTGAAGTCCCGCAAGGCAAAGAAGAATGCGCCGCCGCCCCCCTGGTTCCACGAGGCTGATTTGCGCGCGCCGAACGCACTGATGCTGCTGCTCGAAGGCCGCGCGCCGTGGGAGTACGCGGCGATGCTGGCCGCGCTGCCGTGGTTGAAGCGCCTGCCGCGTGGCGATGGCCATCCGGTGATCGTCTTCCCCGGGCTCGGCGCGGCCGACATCACCACTGCGCCGCTGCGCGGCTTTCTGCAAGACCTCGGCTACAGCCCGTACCCGTGGAAGCAGGGCTTCAACTTCGGCCCGCGCCGCGGTGTGCTCGACGCCGTGCGCCAGCATGTGCAGCGCATCGCCGATCGCCACGGCGAGCCGGTGAGCCTCGTCGGCTGGAGCCTCGGTGGTCTGTATGCGCGTGAGATGGCCAAGGAGTTCCCGAAACTCGCGCGCTGCGTCGTCACGTTGGGTTCGCCGTTTGCCGGCCACCCGCGCGCCACCAACGCCTGGCGCTTCTATGAAATGTTCAGCGGCCAGAGCGTGCACGACCCGGCGCTGATCGCGACCTTGCGTGAGGTGCCACCCGTGCCGACGACGTCGATCTACTCGCGCACCGACGGCGTCGTCGCCTGGCAATGCAGCCTCAACGACGAGTCGCCGCTGGCCGAGAACATCGAAGTGCATGCGAGCCACATCGGCATGGGCATGAACCCGCTGGCGATGTTCGCCATCGCCGACCGGCTGCGACAGGACCCGAAGCAGTGGCAGCGCTTCGACGCGCAGGGGGCGCGGCGGTGGTTCTACAAGACGACCGGCATGGCGCCGTTCACAGCAGCGGCGTCATGACAGCCCCTCGCTCGCTGCGCGAGCACTCCCCCGAGGGGAGCTCAGGCCCACGCTTGGGAGCGGCCCGGCGCTGGCCTGAGGTCTGATGCAAGTCCAGGCCAACGGCCACTTCATCGAAGTCGATGTCCAAGGCCCAGCAGACGGCGCGCCGCTGGTCTTGCTGATGGGCCTGGGCATGCAGCTCACCGGCTGGCCCGAGCCCTTCGTGCAGATGCTCGTCGATCGTGGCCAACGCGTGATCCGTCTGGACAACCGCGATGCAGGCTTGAGCCAAGGCTTCGACCATCTGGGCATGCCCAGCGTGCCGTTGGCGGCGCTGCGCTACGCGCTGCGGTTGCCGGTGAAGAGCGCGTACTCCATCGCCGACATGGCGCGCGACACGGTCGGTGTGATCCACGCCCTCGGCATCGATCGCGCGCACATCGTCGGCGCGTCGATGGGCGGCATGGTGGCGCAGCACATCGCGGCGACGCATCCCGAGCGTGTCAACGCGCTCACACTGATCATGACGACCTCGGGCGCGCGCCGTCTGCCCAAGCCCAGCGCGAAGGCGAGGGCGGCGATGCTCGATCGGCGAGGCCTCGATCCGAAGAACGTGGAGGCGGTGGTCGATCGGCTCGAACGCGTGTTCACCGTCATCGGCAGCCCGGCGTACCGGCCTGTCGGTGAACCGGGCCGCGAAGCATTCCGTGCGCGCCTGCGCGCGTCGGTGCAGCGCGCCTACCGGCCGGCAGGCGTTGCGCGGCAGTTGATCGCGGTGGCTGCCGATGGCGACCGCTCGCCGATGCTGGCCCGCATCACCGCGCCGACGCACATCGTCCATGGCGCGATGGACCCACTGGTGCCGGTGGCGTCGGCACACGACCTGCATTCCAAGATCAAAGGCTCCACGCTCGAAGTGATCGAGGGCATGGGGCATGATCTGCCGGAGGCGCTTTGGGAGCGGCTGGCGGCGTCGATCGTGCGCTGACCGCGCACTGGCCTCTTCAGACTCTGACATCAGCAACAGCCGCTGTGCCACTCGCATGCGCTCCCGGACTCAGATTTCAAGTCGCCGTCGACTGCACCGCGCCACGGGCCACGCTCAGACCGCCAACAACCCCCACTGCAATGCCACCAGCGTCAGTTCCGACTGGTTGTTCGCGCCGAGCTTGCGTTTGATGTGGAACAGGTGCGTGCCGACTGTGCTCGGTGACAGGTTGAGGTCGCTGGCGATCTGCGCCACGCTGCGGCCACGCGCCAGTTGGATGAAGACCGAGAACTCGCGTTCGCTCAGCGTCTCGGCCGGGCTGGTGTCGCCGCGCACTTGCGCCATCGCCAGCGCGCGCGCGGTGAGGCTGTCGATGTAGGGCTCGTGCGCGGCGACCGCGGTCACCGCCGCGAGCAGCGCATCGGGCGCGCTGCGTTTGGCGAGATAACCGAGCGCGCCGGCACGCAGCACACGACGTGGGTGGGCAGTGTCCTCGTGCGCCGACAGCGCCAGGATGCGCACCTTGGGGTCTTGCGCCACCAGGCGCCGCACGGCTTCCAGCCCGCCCATGCCGGGCATCGACAAGTCCATCACCACCACATCGGGCTTAGCGCGCGGATATTCGGTGCAGGCCTGCTCGCCGGTCTCGCACTCGGCGACCACTTCGACACCGGCGTTGGCCAGCAGCATGCGAAAGCCCATGCGTACCAGCGCGTGGTCATCGACCAGCATGACGCGGATCATGGGGCAGTGATCTCCGTTGTAGGCAGAGGCACGCGCACGTGGAGCTGCACGCCGTGCGGTGCGTTGGCCTCGAGGCGCAGTTCACCGCGCAGGCTTTCGACACGCTCGACGAGCCAGCGCAGGCCGTAGTGGCCTGGGCGCTGCCAGCCTTCGGCCGGCAGGCCGCTGCCGTCGTCGTGCAGCGACAAGCGCACTTCGGCGGCGTCGGCTTGCACGGTCAACCGCAACTGCGTGGCCTGGCCATGGCGCAGCGCGTTGGTGATGCCTTCCTGCGCCGCACGGAACAGCGTCAGCGCGATCTCGGCGGGCAGCGCGGTGGCGCCCAGATCGATGGCGGTCTCGATGGCCACGCCGGGCTGGCTCTGCCGCGTGCGCTGCACCAGATCGGCCAACGCTTCGGCCAGGCCGAAGCTGTCGAGCACCAGCGGCGCGAGGCGCGGGATGATGCCGTGCATGGCGTCGTACAAGCGCGACGACTCGTCGGCGATGACGCGCGCGGCTTGCTGCGCTTGCGCATCGACGCCGCTGCTGCGCTGGGCGATCGACAGCGCCATGCTGCGCATCGCCGTCACCGATTGGCCGAGCTCGTCGTGCAGCTCGCGTGCAATCAGGCGGCGCTCGGCTTCTACATGCTGGTCGATCCAGCGCGTCAGTTCGCGGCTGGCTGAGAGTTGCAGCTCGGCCCGCACCGCCCGGCGCTCGGTGTCGATGTGGCCTTGCAGCTCGCCGACCATGCGGTTGAACGCACTGCCGATGGCCGCAGCCTCGGTGCCGGCCAAGCGTGGCAGTTCGACGTCGAATCGTCCAGCTTGCAGTTGGTTGAGCGCTTTGACGATCTCGCCGAACGGTCGCACCGCGCGGCCGACGAGCCAGAACACCAGCGCGTTGACAGCCACCAGCAGCGCCAGTGCGACGCCCGACAGGCGCACTGTGTCGTCCCAGGCGTCGAGCGCGGCGCGCGAGGCGTTGGCGCGCACGATCAGCTTGCCGTCGGGGAAGTCGATGGCCTGCGTCACCGGTGCTGGCGTGATCAGGCGCTCGAACCAGGCCGGTGCGTCGCGGCCGGCTTTGTAGGGCGAGGGCGGTGAGCGGTAGAGCTCGGTGCCTTTGGCATCGAGCAACGTGA
The DNA here is from genome assembly GCA_031413095.1 of Burkholderiales bacterium. GTDB lineage: Bacteria > Pseudomonadota > Gammaproteobacteria > Burkholderiales > Burkholderiaceae_C > CADEEN01. The sequence continues at coordinate 5,879 of JANOEG010000223.1, forward strand.
TGTCGGTCGAGCGCACGCGGCCGACGCCTTGCAGAAAACCGACCAGCGCCGGCGTGCCTTGCGCCGCGTAGCGCCACGACAGGCGTTCGAGCAGTTGGGTCGCCACGCGGTTGGCGGCCACCGTTTCTTCATGCACCGAGTCGCGCAGGCTGCGCCATTGCAGCGTCATCAGCGCGGCGGTGAAGATCAGCGTCAGCAGGCCGACGATGAGGTTGATCTTCAGGCGCAGCGTCATGGCGTCGTCTGCGTGAAGTCACCGTGGGCCGCGTAGTGGTCGAGCGCCGTGACCATCGCATCGATCATGGCGGGATGCGCGGCGTTGTGGCCGCCGCTGTCGAGCCAGCGCAACTGGCTGTGCGGCAGGTGCGCGTGCAAGGCTTGCGCGCCTTCGGGGCGGCAGACGCGGTCATCGCGCGCGTGCAGCAGCAGCGTCGGCACCAGTGGCAACGATTCAGCGCGCTCCAACACCGTTGGCGCGGTGAGCCAGCAGTGATGGATCAAGTAGTGGCTTTGAATGCGGTAGCGAGCGATCAGTGTGGCCTCGTCGGCGCTCGGTGCGCTGTTGAACGAGCCCGTGCCGGCCAGGGTTTGTTCCCAGCGCCACCACGCGATGGCGGCGCGTGCGCATTGCGCGGGGTCGCCGCGCTCGAACACGTCGGCCAGCCAAGGCAGCAGTGCGTGGCGTCGCTCCGCAGGCGCTGCGCTCACCAATTGTTGCCACGGCGCGGGGTGCTCGGCCGCGGCGCCCTGAAAGAACCACTCGATGTCTTCACGCCGCGCCAAAAAGCTGGCGCGCAGCAGCAGCGCCGCCACCACGGCAGGCTCGGCGGCGGCGTGGGCCACGGCGAGTGCGGCGCCCCAGGAGCCGCCGACGACGAGCCAGCGCGCGATGCCGAGGTGCTCGCGCACGTGGCGCAGGTCGTCGAGCAGGTGATTGGTGGTGTTGAGATCGATCGCACCCAGCGGCCGGCTGCCACCAGTGCCGCGCTGGTCGATGCAGATGACGCGAAACCGTGCCGGGTCGAACACACGGCAGAGCAGCGGCGAGCTGCCGGAGCCCGGTCCGCCATGGATCATCACGGCGGCGATGCCGTCGTCGTGGCCGAACTCCTGCACCTGCAGCACATGGCCCGCGCCCACCGGCAGCGCATGGCTGCGCAGCGGGGGCGTGTCGGGGTACAGGCCAGAAGCAGTCACCGCTGCGATGGTAGGGGCTACCCAGATTGCACTTTCATGAAAATCATGAGCTGTGAATCATGGTTCGGCGGCTGTGCAGGGCGCCCGCGCGGGCTGAGTATCAGACGTGGGATCAATCGTCCCCGCGAGCACCGTCCGGTGCCGTGCCACTTGAAGGAGACCCCAACATGACATGGCAAACCCCCGCCGCCACCGATCTGCGTTTTGGCTTCGAAATCACGATGTACGTGGCGGCCCGCTGAGCGACTGACCCTGAGTTGCCGCCGCAGCCCACTTGCGGCGGCACTTTCGTTTCTAGACTCCCCGTCATGCGTATCACCGTTCTTGGCTCGGCCGCCGGTGGCGGCTTTCCGCAGTGGAACTGCAACTGCCGCAACTGCAAGGGCGTGCGCAATGGCAGCGTGCGTGCCAAGCCGCGCACGCAATCGTCGATCTTCGTGCGCAACGACGCCGACATCGACGGCGTGCTGGTCAATGCTTCGCCCGACATCCTCGAGCAGATCCGCTCGCATCCTGTGTTGCAACCGGCGCGCTCGGTGCGCGACACCGCTATTGCCGGCGTGGTGCTGATGGACGGCCAGATCGACCACGCCACCGGTTTGTTCATGCTGCGCGAGCGCGGCACGCCACTGCCGCTGTGGTGCACCGATCCGGTGGCGCAGGACTTGAGCGAAGGCAATCCGGTGCTGCGCGTGCTCGGCCACTACTGCGGTGTGCAGCGCGAGCGCATCGTGCCGGACGGGTCGTCGTTGTCCGTACCCGGTGTCGCTGGCCTGAGCTTTCGCGCCTTTGCGCTCGACAGCAAGGCCGCGCCGTACTCGCCGCATCGTGAGGCGCCGGTGCCTGGCGACAACGTAGGCATGCTGATCAGCAACATCGCCAATGGCCGCAGCGCGTTCTACGCGCCCGGTCTCGGCGAGATCACGCCAGCGCTCTTCGACATCATGTGTAGCGCCGACGCGGTGCTCGTCGATGGCACCTTCTGGACCGACGACGAGATGATCGGCCTGGGCCTGTCGACGAAGACGGCACGCAGCATCGGCCACCTGCCGCAAAGCGGTGCCAACGGCATGATCGAATGGCTTGACCAACTGCCCGCGCGCACACGGCGGCTCTTGATACACATCAACAACACCAACCCGATCCTCGACGAAGACTCGGCCGAGCGAGCGCTGCTGAAGCAGCATCGCATCGAAGTCTGCGAAGACGGCATGACAGTCGAGGTATGAGCATGACGGGCTGGAACCGCGAAGAGTTCGAATCGAAGCTGCGCGAGCGTGGCCGCTCGTACCACATCCACCATCCGTTCAACGTCATGCTCAACAGCGGACGTGCCACGCCCGAGCAGGTGCGGGGCTGGGTGGCGAATCGCTTCTACTATCAGATCGCGATCCCGGTGAAGGACGCGGCGGTGCTGTCGAATTGCCCGGATCGCGAGGTGCGCCGCGGCTGGGTGCAGCGCATCCTCGACCACGACGGCTTCGAGCTCGGCGGCATCAAGGACGAGGGCGGCATCGAGGCTTGGCTGCGTCTCGCTCAGGCCGTGGGCCTGACGCGCGACGAGGTGCTCGACCAGCGCCACGTGATCCCGGCGCTGCGCTTTGCGGTCGATGCCTATGTGAACTTCGCGCGCCGCGCGCCCTGGCAAGAGGCGGTGTGCTCGTCGCTGACCGAGCTGTTCGCGCCCGAGATCCACAAGCAGCGCCTGGCCACCTGGCCCGAGCACTACCAATGGATCGACAGCGAAGGCCTGGCCTACTTCCGCAACCGCGTCAGCCAGGCGCGGCGTGATGTGGAGCAGGGCCTGGCGATCACGCTCGACCACTTCACGACGCGCACGCAGCAGGAGCGCGCTTGCGAGGTGCTGCAGTTCAAGCTCGACATCCTGTGGGCGATGAACGATGCTATGGCACTCAAGTACGGCGTCAATCCATGAGCGAGTTGACGGCAGACAGCCGGCCTCGCGTCGGCCCTGGTTTTCGCATGCAGTGGGAGGAAGTGCAGGGCTGCCACGTGCTCCTATACCCCGAAGGCATGGTCAAGCTCAACGGCAGTGCCGGCGAGATCATGCAACGCTGCGATGGCGAGCGCAGCTTCGCGGCGATCGTCACCGACCTGGAACAGGCCTTCGGCGCGCAAGGCCTGGAAGGCGATGTGCGCGCGTTCTTTGACATCGCGGTGAAACAACGTTGGCTGGTGTGGGACTGATGACGACCGCACCGAGACCAGGCCCGCCGCTGTGGCTGCTCGCCGAGCTGACTTACCGCTGCCCGCTGCATTGCGTGTTCTGCTTCAACCCGGTGGACTTTGCGACGCAGGAGCAGGAGCTTTCCACCGACGACTGGCTGCGTGTGCTGCAGCAGGGCCGCGAACTGGGTGCCGTGCAGCTGGGCTTGTCGGGCGGCGAGCCGCTGGTGCGTGACGACCTCGAAGTGATCGTTGCCGAGGCGCACCGCCTGGGCTACTACACGAACCTGCTGACCTCGGGTGTCGGGCTCACCGAATCACGCGCCGCGGCGCTGAAGGCCGCCGGCCTCGACCATGTGCAGCTGTCGTTCCAGGACTCGACGCGCGAGATGAACGACTTTCTCTCGCACACCAAGACCTTCGAGCTGAAGATGCGCGTCGCCAAGATCATCAAGGACCAGGGCTGGCCGATGGTGTTGAACGTTGTCATTCACCGCTACAACATCGACCACATCGACCGCATCATCGCCATGGCCGATCAGTTCGGCGCCGAGTACATCGAGCTGGCCAACACGCAGTACTACTCGTGGGCGTATCTGAACCGCGACCAGTTGCTGCCGACGCGCGAGCAACTGCGGCACGCCGAAGCGGTGACCGATGAATGGCGCGCCAAGTTGAACGGCCGCATGCGCATCTTCTTCGTCGCCCCCGACTACCACGACGGCAAACCCAAGAAATGCGTCAACGGCTGGGGCAGCATGTTTC